>QMMS01000021.1 GCA_003647375.1 Deltaproteobacteria bacterium | reverse complement strand
CATCTCTGCCGCCAGAAAATCCATGTCAAAACGGAACGAAACAACTCCATAACGCAGTACACCGCCGGACTCCTTGCGTGCTTCAAAAACCGTGACGTGGTAACCGTCTTTGGCCAGTTCCGCTGCACAGCTCAATCCCGCAGGCCCCGATCCCACCACAGCGACTTTTTCAGGCCGCGGATCTGCTTTCTCGAACACGCTGAAATTCAGTTCCCGGGCATACTCGACAAGAAATCGCTGGATCTTGCCGATGGCGATGGGTCGACCGATACCCGTTGCACTGCACTCTTTTTCACACAGCTCGGCTGTGGGGCACAGCACGCCACAGGCACCGCCGAGAATGTTGTTTTTTTTAATCGTTCGAATGGCCCCTGTAATATTTCGAAACCGGAATTTTCGGATGAATCCAGCCGGGTCAGTCTCCGCGGGACATGCCTTGGAACAGGGCGCGTCATGGCAAAGAAGACAGCGGTCGGCTTCGGCCAGGGCCTGTCCAAAATCAAACCCCTTGTTCATCTGCTTGAAATGATCTGCACAATTCACTCAATGACCTCCTTTTAATAAACAGACTCAGGACAATGCCCGACAAACAATATATAGAGAATATGCCACACTTTTACAATACAAATCACGCCAAAAACACTTGACGCCGATTCCCCATATAAGATACATATTGAACCGAAAATAGCTCAGGTCAGGTCTAATTTAGATACCAGAAAAGGGGATCACCATGTCAAGACTTATTAAGTGTGCCCATATTCAAGCCTCAAATCCCAAGCACGATGGAACACCTTCCGAAATAAAGCAAGCCATGATCGATAAACACATACCCCTCATCGAAGAGGCTGGCCAAAAAGGTGTGAATATCCTTTGTTTGCAGGAAATATTCTACGGGCCCTATTTCTGCTGTGAACAGGACACCAAGTGGTATGCCACAGCCGAAACCGTGCCCGGCCCCACCACTGAACTGCTGGCCGAATTCGCCAGAAAATATAATATGGTCATGATTATTCCGGTTTACGAGGAAGCCATGCATGGTGTTTACTACAACACTGCCGCGGTCGTTGATGCAGACGGTAAATACCTGGGCAAGTTCAGGAAAGTTCAGATTCCGCACACATGGCCCGGTTTCTGGGAAAAATTCTATTTCAAACCGGGCAATCTCGGTTTCCCGGTATTCCAGACCGCCTATGCCAAGATCGGTATCTTCATCTGCTATGACAGGCACTTTCCCGAATGTGCCAGGGTGCTGGCTCTCAACGGCGCCGAAATCCTTTTCAATCCATCGGCAACGACTGCTGGAAAATCCCAGTATCTCTGGGAATTGGAGCAGCCCGCCCAGGCCGTGGCCAACGGTGTTTTTATCGGTGCAAACAACAGGATCGGCATCGAAAAACCCTGGGAGTTCGGGCGTTTTTACGGTTCCAGCTACTTTGTCGACCCGCGCGGCGAAATGCTGGTGAAAGGCAGCGAAGACAAGGATGAGGTGGTTATTGCAGACCTTGATCTTGATTTGATCCGTGAAGTCAGGGACGGTTGGCAGTTTTTTCGGGACAGAAGACCTGAAATGTACACGGAAATCTGTCAGCAGTTGCCGTAATAGAACAGGGTTCAAGGGGAATAGTGTTCTTTGAGTTTGTTGCGTTTCTTGTGTTTATTGGGTTGATGGAACAGGGGTGTGTTGAGAGCTGAATACTCTTCGCCGGGGACAACTCAATAAACACAAGGAACTCAATAAACAAGTATGCAGGGTCCGAGGGTGGCTGATAGCAGTCAACTAAAAGCAGCCTACAGTCTAAAAGGCTAAAAGACTGTCTTTTCGTTCTTAACTAATAACCCGGCCCATTTGCATGGGCAAACAGGAAGGAGGGGCAAGTACCATGAGTGAAGAAAAAAGTGAACACAAACATTGGATTGTTTACCCCATCGGGAGCAAGCCCAAATGGGGCCTTGCCATACTACTGGGTATCCAGCAGTACTTGACCATGTTCGGGGCCACCGTGCTGATCCCGTTCATTGTTGGCGGCGCCATGGGGCTTCCCCCCGAGGAACTGGCGTTGTTAATCTCAACCATCTTTTTTACTTCGGGGCTGTGTACGCTGATTCAGCAGTCCCCCCTCGGGAATAAACTGCCGGTTATCCAGGGCGGGACATTCTCCTTTCTCGGGCCCACATTCGCAATTCTCGGCCTGGTCACCGCAGAAAAATTTTCAGCCGCCGGCATTCCACTCTGGCAGGTCAAAATCCAGATGGTTTCCGGTGCTATCATGATCGCATCAGTGGTGGAAATCGTCCTGGGCTACACCGGCATCATGGGCCAGGTCAGAAAAATAATCAGCCCCATCGTCATCGGCCCCACCATCGCCATGATCGGCCTGGCGCTCTTTGGCATCGGTGCTCCCTGGATGGCGACGAATTGGATCATTTCGTTGGCCACCCTGATAGCCCTGATTCTCTATTCCCAGGTTTTTTCCATCAAATCAAAAGTTTTCATGCTATTTCCGGTCCTTCTGGCCATTGCCACGGGATGGATACTCGCCCTGCTGGGCACAATTACCGGACTCATACCCGATGGCAATGCCGCCAACCTGGCCGGCAAGCTTGGTCTGATTGCATCAGCTCCCCTGATCAGCTTAAAACCCTTGATGCCGTTTAAGTGGGGATTCCCGCAGTTTGGAAGTTCCGTGATGTGGGCCGGCGTCTTCGGTATGCTGGCCGGTTACCTGGCATCCATGATCGAATCCATCGGTGATTACTATGCCTGTGCCCGTATTTCAGAGGCACCCGTTCCCACGGGAAAAATGATCTCCCGGGGCCTCGGTGCCGAAGGATTAGGGTGTTTTATTGCCGGTATCATGCAAACCTGTAACGGCACCACCACCTATTCTGAAAACATTGGCTCCATCGGCCTGACCAAAGTGGCCAGCCGGAGGGTCGTGCGCTGCGGGGCAGTCGTCATGCTTTTTATTCCTATCATTGGTAAGTTCGGTGCCGTTCTGGCCACCCTACCCATGCCCGTGGTTGGCGCCATGTTTGTGGGCCTGTTCGGCATGATCGCATCGGTGGGTCTCTCCAACCTGCAGATAGTAAACCTGAACAATTCCCGGAACCTGTTTATCATCGGCATCGCCTTTTTTTCCGGACTCAGTGTGCCGTTCTGGTTTACGCCCCATTTCGATGTCGGTACCGGACAAATTGTCAGCGGTGCCCTGGCCTGGGGAACACCCGGAAGTTTCATCAATGTGCTGGGAAATATCTTCCAGGCCGTCCTGAGTACGGGTATGGCGGTTACCGCCATTATCGGTATTATCCTCGACAACCTGCTCCCCGGCGCCACCCGCGCTGAAAGGGGCCTGGAAGTTTGGGAAAACGAAGCATCCGACGAAGCCTGGGAAGAGGCGGAAGCTAAATGGGATGCCATGGCAGAGGGTGAAATGAGGCCCGTATAAATTCGCTGCGCGAATTTATTTGTCGCGGCTTCGCCGCTTAGATTTAACTTCAGAAAATGAAAAAAATGAGGGCAGGTTTTCCAAACCGGCCCTCATTTTAGCTATAAGCCATAAGCTGTAAGCACGAAGCAGCTTATCGCTTACAGCTAATAGCTTTTATCCTTTCAAAACCTTTTTTCGCCGGTACTTATCACTGGAATTAAACGTGCCAAAACAAGCCATATATATCGTGTATGCACTTCTGATTGCCGTCGGGCTGTTAGCCATGTATGCACTCCTGAATGCGGGCAGTTCGAACAGCCTGCTCAGATCTATTTTCCCCGACCCATCCACGGACGTCTATGTTGCCGTTATTTCTTCCTTCATTGTTTTTGTCCTCGGGTTTGTGGTTTTTTTCAACCGTGACAGCCAGGGATTCCAAAACTTGATCGAGATGAACGGTGAGCGGATCAAACAGCTCAGGAGCGAAGGTCAGACAGACGAAAAAATCGCTGATTCGATTCTTGCGGCAATGGGCAGCCGCAGCGGGTACAAACACAATATGGCCAAAAAGAAATTGGTGATATATTTAGCTGAATTTAAATGAATTGTAGGCTATAAGCCAACACTGTTAACTTAATGATGTAGCGCAGAGCTTCAGCTCTGCCGGTAGTCCTTTTTTGCAGATCTAAAGACCTGCGCTACGTTATTAAAAACTGGAATTCACCTTAAGTTAGTGATATTGAGCTATTAGCTATAAGCTGGCTAAGAGCTAACATCCAAGAGCCAAGAGCTAATCAATGACCGGACTTTATGCAAACCAGCAATGGATGATCATTGCACTCATTTTTTTCGGAATCATCGCCTATATCGTCTTTATTCGCCGGCAGGACAGGAAATGGATCGAAAAACGTTTCAGCGGTCAGAAAGTCCTGGCCATGAGCTTTGGTGTCAACTATTTTGGAAGAGACAGCGAACCGGGAAAGCCGAGCAGGAGCAGCGGATTTCTCCTGCTACTGCCGGACCGACTCTTTTACCGCAGCCGCACCGCCGGTCTGGAGCTGAGCATCCCAGGTAAAAGCATCGCTCATGTGTACCCTGACAACAGTATAAAAGGCGTTAATCTGCACCAGTCGGTCGTAAAAATCGATTTCATCAATGAAAACGACAAGCGGGACAGTGCTGCCTTCAAAGTTCCCTACCCGCCCCAGTGGATCAGTGCCATCGAGAATAATCTATTGAAAAAACCCTCAAGTTCAGTTCAGGTATGAATAAATTCAATCGGCTATATCTAAATAACATAATATTTATAATATTTATAATATTTCTCAAAAACAAATATTTTTTATTTTATTGACAAGTTCCAATTCATAGCATATTCAGCGGGAAAATGGCCGGGCAAGCAGCCGTTTTAAATTCAAGAACCAATTGAGGTGTTATGTTTAAGACCGCTCGAACCAGCACGATTACGCAGAAGATTATCGACCAGATCAGAACGGCCATCCTGGCGGGTAAGCTGAAGCCCGGTGACGTACTGCCCCCTGAAAAAGAACTGACGGAGCAGTTCGGGGTCAGCAAGCAGACCCTCAGGGAATCTTTGAGGGCCCTGGAGCACATGGGGCTGATCGATGTCCGCAAAGGTATCGGCGGAGGCGCCCATATCATCGAGGTGGACATCGAAGTCACCAAACAGAGTCTGGCCAATTTTCTCTATTTCAAAGATCTGACCATCGGAAACCTCTCGGAACTGCGCAAACTGATTGAACCACATGCAGCTTTCAAAGCGGCTCAACACATCTCCAAGGAAAATCTCCAAAAGCTGGGAGAACTCAACGACACGGCCCGGGACAACCTGAACAAAAAATCTCTACAGGAAATGAGCCATAATGAAATCAATTTTCACCGGGTCATCGCCCAAACAACAGACAACCCCATTTTGATTCTCATTCTTGATTTTGTGGAAAACCTGCTGGAGGATTTCAAAAAGGTTCTCAAGCCCGATCTGGTCTTTTCTAAATCCGTTCTGGATGCCCACGACAAAATATACGAGGCCATCTGCAACAAGGATACGGACAAAGCCTCAGCCGAGATGTACCGGCATGTACACGAGGTTGAAGATCATCTGGCTAAACTGAAGGAGGATATCGATCTGTGGCAGGTTTGTTTTAAACAGGAATAATAACTTTGGATTAAACACAGGAAAAAGGAGAACCAGCATGACATTACCAATAATGAAAAATTACATTAACGGCGAATGGGTGGATTCGAACACCTCTACTTTCGGTGATGTGTGGGACCCGGCCAAAGGCGAAAAAATCGCCCAGGTACCCTACGGGACAAAAGAAGATGTGGATGCTGCAGTGAAGGCGGCCAAAGAAGCTTACGATGAATGGAGAGCCACGCCTCCTTTGTCAAGGGCCCGCTACCTGTTCCGGCTCAAGGATGCCTTCGAAGAAAACTTTGAAGAAATCGCGGAAGTGCTGACCATTGAACAAGGCAAAGCCATCGATGAATCCCGGGGCGAAGTCCGCCGTATGATCGAAAATGTCGAGCACGCCACCGGAGTTACGACATTGATGTGCGGGTACACCCTGGAAGATATCGCCAAAAACATCGACTGTTACGGGCACCGCCAGCCCATGGGCGTTTTTGCGGCTATCGTTCCTTACAATTTTCCCGCCATGGTCGCCTGGTGGTTCCTGCCCTACGCACTTGTCAGCGGGAACACCTATATTGTGAAACCATCTGAACAGGTACCCATGACCCAGGCTAAAATTTTCGAAGTCATGGAAGAAGTCGGTTTTCCGGAGGGCGTTGTCAACCTGGTCAACGGTGCTCATGACGTGGTCAACGGCCTCTTGGATCATCCGGACATCGAAGGCATTTCATTTGTCGGTTCATCCCCCACGGCTAAATATATCTACCAGCGCTGTGGTGAAACCGGCAAACGCGTACAGGCACTCGGTGGGGCCAAGAATATCGTCGCCATCATGCCGGATGCCAACCTGGATCAGGGCATGCCGTCCCTGACCACATCCTTTTACGGCTGTGCCGGTCAGCGCTGTCTCTCGGGTTCCGTACTGGTTCCTGTTGGCGACATCGCGGACGAGCTCAAAGAAAAGTTTGTCGCCGCTGTCAAAGACATCAAAGTGGGCTACGGTCTGGACGAACAGACCTTCATGGGGCCGGTCATCAGCGCCGCCCACAAGCAGCGGGTTCTGGGCTACATCGAAAAAGGTATTGAAGAAGGCGCCGATCTCGTTCTCGATGGTCGCAATTACGAGGTCGAAGGATATCCCAACGGCTTTTTTGTCGGCCCAACCCTGTTTGACAACGTAACGCCGGACATGACCATCGCCAGTGAAGAAATCTTCGGCCCTGTCGTGAGCATGGTTCGCGCCAAGAATCTTGATGATGTCATCGAGCTGATCAACACCCGTAACTATGCCAATGCATCCTGTATTTACACCCAAAGCGGTGCTACCGCACGTGAATTCAAATACCGGGTCAAACCGAGCATGATTGGCGTCAACATCGGCATTGCCGCCCCCATGAGTTTTTTCCCGTTCGGCGGAGCCGGCAATTCCATGTTCGGTGACACCAAGGGGCACGGCCAGGAAATTTTTAATTTCTTTACCGACACCAAAGTCGTCATTGAGCGTTGGTTCTAAGAACCACTTAAACTGATCTTGAAAAATGACAAGGGGCCACACGGCCATGCCGTGCGGCCCTTGTAAAGGAGATGGAAATGCCACTGATCAACTTTGGAAGTATTTTAAGTTTTGCAGAGGAGTTGGAAAAGCAGGCTGAGGCATTCTATATTGCCGCAGCTGCAAACCCGGTATTTGCAGAACACAAGGACCTGTTTGATCAATTCCTAAAAGATACCCGCAAAAACATTAAAAATGTGCAGCGTACCCGCCGTGAAAATGTAACGGAAATGATCTTGGAGCCCATCAAGGATTTTACCCGCGCACCCTTTTGTGAAGAAGTCGATCCTGCAGAAGCCAAAACCAGTGCAGAAATCCTTGAAGCAGCGAGATATCTTGAAAAAAGGATTGAGAGATACTACACTGAGGCTTCCGTAAAAATTAAGGCGCTGTCCGAGGTTTCCCGTGCATTGAAAATAATCGGGAAAAAACATACAACACATCTGAAAAAACTGGATACCTTATAAAAGGAGGATCAAACCCATGAGTGAGATAGAAACCAGGATAAAAGAAATGGCCGCCCACACGTTCGGGACATGGAACTGGCAAAAAAACTGGCAAGCGCCCTTGCTGATCAAAGATGCTGAAGGCGTCTATTTCTACGACAGCAACGGCAAACGCTACCTGGATTTTTCTTCACAACTCATGTGTTCAAATCTAGGCCATAAGAACAAAGCCATCATCAAGGCCATCCAGAAACAGGCTGAAAAGCTACCCTATATCGCTCCCGGATTTACAACGGAAGTAGCACTGGAAGCAGTGGAAGCTCTTCAGTCGTTCCTGCCCAAAGGTTTGGACAGGTTTTTCTTTTCAACCAGCGGTACCGAAGCCAACGAGGGTGCGCTCGTAATGACGCGCCAGTCCAAGGCGCCGGCCTTCAAGGTTATTTCGCGGTATCATTCCTATCATGGGGCAACCTCTGCAGGCATGGCCTTTACCGGTGACTTCCGAAGATGGCCCGTGGAAAAGGTAAGGTACACGGTGGACGGCGTCTGTTTTGCGCCGGACTGCTACTGTTACAGATGTCCGTTCGGCCAGACCTATCCGGATTGCAAGGTTCAGTGTGCTCGTTACCTCGACTACATGATCAAGGAAGAGGGCAATGTCGCTGCGGTAATCGTCGAGCCAATTGTGGGCACCAACGGCCGACTCGTGCCGCCACCCGAGTATTTCCCCATTTTACGGAAAATCTGTGATGAAAACCACGTGCTCCTCATTGCAGACGAAGTCATGACAGGCTGGTACAGAACCGGGACACCGTTTGCCATGCAGAACTGGGATGTTCTTCCGGACATAATGACCACTGCAAAAGGGTGCACATCCGCCTACACACCTCTGGGCATTACCGCTACGAACAAAGATGTAGCAGACTTCTTCGAAGATGAATTCTTCTGCCACGGTCACACATACGCTTTTCATGCACTCTCCCTTTCTGCGGTCAAGCCGGCTGTGGAAGAATACCACAAACTGATTAATTCCGGTTTGCCCCAAAAAGTGTCCAAATACCTGAAGGAAAGACTCTTCGATCTTGCCGAAAAACACATCTGCGTAGGCGATGTCCGGGGAATAGGTCATTTCTGGGGGCTCGAAATCGTCAAAAACAGAGAAACCAGAGAGGCCTTCGACGTCAAAGCCGACAAACTGAGCGGCAAAGCACTCATGACGGCAAAAATCTCCGGCGATGCCATGAAAAATGGCCTGTACGTAGTCCCCTGGTACGATACCCTGACCATCGCGCCCCCCCTCATTATTACAGAGGAGCAAGTCGACGAGGCACTGTCAATACTGGACAAAGCCCTCGAAATCGGGGATCAGGAAGCTGACAAAACCGGTGTCTCCGTATCCACGAGTTCCGAATTCTGAATAAAAGATTCGGGTTCACCCGTATCTTTTATAGGTGTTATAGTATGACCCTTGCCATCGATAATCTACCAAAGGATTACGACCCCCGGTTCAAGATTTTTCATGAACTGATGGCCAAGAAAATTCGGGAGATCCTCCTCGTTTCGACGCCTTACGATGCCTGGATCATGGAAGAGGATGTACGTCTCTCGGAAAGACTTATCCATGAGTATCGTGGCCTCAACTTGAGTAATCCTCCCAGGCTTACCTGGGTATCCTCTGTTGAAGAAGCGCTGAAAGCGCTTGAAGATAAAAATTTCGACATGGTTATCACCATGCCCAGTGTCGTGGACATGGACTGTGTCTCATTGGGTACAAGGGTCAAAAAAAAGAACCCTGATCTGCCGGTTATCCTCTTTGCCCATAGTGCTGTTACCTCGGCCAATTTCTATCCCGGTCACACAAAACCCGCAGGGATTGACCGTGCTTTTATCTGGTCCGGCAACACAGACATACTCGTGGCCCTTATCAAAGGTGCTGAAGATCGGTTGAATGTGGATTACGATACAAGCTCCGCAGGCATCCGGGTACTCCTGTTTGTGGAAGACTCGCCCCAGTACCTTTCCTCTCTGCTGCCCATCTTTTACCGGGAATTGGTCAGTCAGACGCAGGCCGTCATGGAAGAAGGTCTCAATGAGGAACACAGGCTCCTGACCATGCGCGCCAGACCCAAAATCCTCATCGCAGACAACTATGAGGATGCTGTCAATATATATGAAAAATATAAGCCGTATATATTGGGTGTTATTTCCGATGTGCGTTTTCCAAAAAGCGGAAAACCATGTCCCGACTCCGGGATCGAACTTCTGAAAAAAATCAAGACTGATCGGTGGGATATCCCCTTGTTGCTAATGAGTTCGGAACCATCCAATGCCGACAAAGCCACATTGATCCCCTCCTATTTTGTAGACAAGAATTCACTTACGCTGCATGCCGATGTCCATGCGTTCTTCATGGATCACCTTGGATTTGGCGATTTCGTTTTCAGAATGCCGGACGGCAAGGAGATCTCCCGTGCCACCAATCTGAGGACATTGGAATATGAAATGAATAAAATCCCCATCGAGTCCTTGACATTCCATGCCAACCGGAACGATTTTTCACGATGGCTGTTTGCGCGCACCGAAACCATACTGGCATCGAAACTGCGCCCTGCAAGCGCAGAAGATTTTTCATACGACCCCTACGAGATGCGGAAGTTTCTAGTTTCCAACATTCATGTGCGTCGCCGCCGCAGGCAAAAAGGCGTTATCGTCAATTTTGATGCGCACGATTTTGATCCTGATACGGAATTTTTTAAAATCGGTAATGGCTCTGTGGGCGGCAAAGCAAGAGGGTTGGCCTTTGCATCGGACCTGCTCCGCCACCATTCGGAAATGATGCAGGAATTCAGCGATGTCAACATCATCATTCCCAATTCATTGGTTATCACAACAGATGGATTCGAGACTTTCATCCATGACAACCATTTGTTAAAAATTGCTGATACGGATATGCCGGACGAAGAAATCGCCCAGAAATTCCTGCAAGCCAAATTCCCAAAATGGATCAGGGATGATCTGGAGGCTTACCTGCATGACATTCACTACCCCATCGCCGTTCGTTCTTCGAGTCTTTTGGAGGATGCACAGTTCCGCGCTTACGCCGGCCTCTATCGCACTTATATGCTCCCCAATGACTGCCCGAGTTACGTCCAAAGAACCGAACATGTCATCAATGCCATCAAGCTCATTTATGCGTCTACCTACTTTAAAGGACCCAAATCATTTTCACAGCGGGTGGGACACCGGACCGAGGAAGAAAAAATGGCCGTCATCATCCAGAGCATGGTGGGAGATACCTATGGCGAACATTTTTATCCTGCTGTCTCAGGCGTTGCACAATCCCACAATTATTACCCGTTTTCACATATGAAACCGGAAGAAGGCATTGCCACTATTGCCCTGGGGCTTGGAAAAATGGTGGTTGAGGGAGAAAAAACACTTCGTTTTTCTCCCAAATATCCACAGCTATTGCCACAGCGTTCCACTGTGGAAGACATCCTTGAGAATTCCCAGCGCTACTTCTATTCCTTGAAACTGGAAAAGACATGCTCCATGCTCAGTATCAACGACACATCCCATTTGGACAAACGAGAGATATCCGATGCTGAAAAGGAATACCCGGTTTCATTCCTTTCCAGCACCTACATCCCGAATGAGCATCGAATCAGAGACACCTCCCATGTACCGGGGCATCGCGTCATTACATTTTCTCAGATTCTGAAATATAATTCCTTTCCGCTTCCGGATATTCTCAATGAATTTTTAACCATCGGCCAAAAAGGCATGGGGTGTCCCGTGGAACTCGAGTTTTCGGTCAACCTCAGCCAAAATCAGGACACTCAACCCACATTTGCTCTGCTGCAGCTCAGACCAATGACCGCCAGGGCAGATCTGGAAGTGGTCGATATCAGCAATGAAGAGATCGAAAAAGCTTTTTGTTATTCGTCCAATGCTCTCGGCAATGCCCATAAGGGCAACATCACAGATATCATATACGTCAAACCGGATACATTTGATCCGGCCAAAACCATCGAGATTGCCCGTGAGATAGGTGAAATGAACAAATATTTAGCCCGGAAAGACCGAAAGTACCTCTTGATCGGACCCGGAAGGTGGGGTTCTGCGGACCGCTGGCTGGGAATCCCCGTTGATTGGGCCGACATCTGCAATGTGGACATCATTACCGAGACAGAATCGGCGCGCTTGAATGCAGAGCCTTCTCAGGGATCTCATTTTTTTCACAACATCACCACCATGGGAATCAACTACATTTCCGTTTCAGAAAAGGATGGTGGTTTTTTTAAAGGGGATTGGCTGACATCACTACCGGCAAAAAAAGAATCAGCGCATGTGCGTTATGTAGCCCTGGATAAACCGATCACCATCAAGGTCGACGGCCGGACCTCGCGATGTGTGATGATGAGATAAATATCGGCTCTTAGCTCTTGGCAATTAGCTCTTAGCCGGGCTAAATGCTTAGCTCTTAGCTGGTAGCCGGGCTAAACGCTAAGAGCTAAGAGCCAACAGCTGATTTTATAAATGTTTTCAGCAGAGAAATTCATGTCACCAAATATTTGTTTTTACACTGGAACGAACACTACAGTAATAATAAAATCCTAGGAGGCACCATGTCTGACATCATCGAGATTGTAAAGTCGAGAGATCCGAATGAAAGTGAATTTCACCAGGCAGTAACCGAAGTCATGGAATCGGTCAAACCGGTTCTCGACAGAAACCCCGAGTACCGGGAAGCCAGGATTCTGGAGAGACTCGTAGAACCGGAACGGGTCATTATTTTCCGTGTTCCCTGGATGGACGACAGGAGCGGTATCCACGTTAACAGGGGCTTTCGGATTGAAATGAACAGTGCCATCGGACCCTACAAAGGGGGTTTGCGGTTCCATCCGTCAGTCAATCTCGGCATATTGAAATTTCTGGCCTTTGAGCAGGTGTTTAAAAACGCCCTGACCACACTTCCCATGGGAGGGGGTAAGGGCGGCTCGGATTTTGATCCTAAAGGCAAGTCGGATAATGAAATCATGCGCTTTTGCCAAAGCTTTATGTGCGAACTGTCCCGCCACATCGGTCCCAATACCGACGTTCCTGCAGGTGACATCGGTGTGGGTGCCAGGGAAATAGGGTATCTGTTCGGCATGTATAAAAAACTCCGCAATGAATTTACGGGGGTATTGACCGGAAAAGGTCTCAACTGGGGAGGAAGCCTTATTCGACCTGAAGCCACCGGCTATGGATCGGTTTACTTTGCATCTGAAATGCTTGCAACAAAGCAGGATACCCTGGAAGACAAAGATTGCCTGGTTTCAGGTTCCGGCAATGTCGCCCAGTACACCATAGAGAAAATCCTCGATCTGGGAGGCAAAGTCACGACCTGCTCTGATTCCTCCGGCTACATCTATGATGCAGAGGGCCTCGACAGGAAAAAGCTGGCTTTTTTGACGCTGCTGAAAAATGTCAAGCGGGGGCGTGTCAAGGAGTATATTGAAAAATACCCATCAGCAGAATACATCCCTGTGGATCCATCCCTCGACTACAATCCCCTCTGGGACCATAAAGCCGATTGTGCTTTTCCTAGCGCAACCCAGAATGAAATAAACGAAAAAGATGCCCAGAATCTGGTCAATAACGGGGTACTCCTGGTCTGTGAGGGTGCCAATATGCCAACGGTTCCAGAGGGTATTGAAATATTTCTTGCAAACAATCTTCTCTATGGTCCGGGAAAAGCGGCAAATGCCGGCGGGGTATCAGTGTCCGGGCTTGAAATGTCACAAAACAGCATGCGGCTTTCCTGGAGCCGTGAAGAAGTGGACAACCGTCTTAAAACAATTATGACGAACATACATAAAACCTGTCAGGAAACCGCAGAGCAATACGGTACGCCCGGAAATTATGTGAACGGGGCCAATATCGCGGGTTTTGTCAAGATTGTGGATGCAATGCTGGATCAGGGACTGGTTTAGCCTGGGCAATTCATGAAAGAGGTTAAGGGACGATCTGTTCGTTGGGTTCTTTGTGTTTATTGAGTTGCTGATCGCAAATAGTACCACCCAAACAACCCAACGAACCCAACAAACGCAATAAACTCAACAACGATCCTTCCTGTCCTTGACAGCCAACTCCTGATAGGCTTCTTGAATCTCCTTGAAACGCTCTTCTGCCAAGGACTGAAACTCTTCACCCAGATGAAGCACCTTGTCAGGGTGGTACTTCCCGGCAAGGTGCTTGTATGCTGCCTTTATCTCTTCCTGTGATGCCTCTCTGGGGATTTGTAGCACATCATAGGGATCACGTAACTTGTTACTGCCGGCAGTCGGTGACCCTTTCCTGTCGGTACCTTTATTGGATTGCCCTACCCCTTGTGGCTGACGAAATAACCTTCCTTTACCTCTGTAGAAAAACCGCCACAAAAAATAGAAAATGACAAGATCGTCTATCCACCCCCATCCGAGAACAAAATCGGGAAAGAAATCATAGGGCAATAAAAAATAGATTAGAGCTAAGAGTGACAGCGCGAGTTTCATGAAATCCAAGGGTTATGCCCAACGTTGCCAAAAACCGGAGGGCTTCAGAACTTTGCCATGTTGTTTATGCAACTATGAGTTATGCCAACTGGTAGACACCTCTGGCAACTCTCTTTATCTTCCCTTCTTTGCTCGCCCTGTGAAGAATGTTACTGATCTGCTTATCGTTGAGGCCCGACCGTTCTTTTAGTTTGGAAATGGCGATTCCCTTTTTATAGCGCTTCATGAGGGTGAGAACTTTACTGGTAGGTGTTGCCGATGGTTTTCCGGCAGGTTTTTTGGGTGCAGCGGTTTTTTTTGCAACTTTCTTCTTAACCGTTTTCTTTGCTGGAGCAGCCTTTATTTTTTTTGCGACTTTTTTCTTAGGCGCTGCCTTTACTGGAGTGGCCTTTGCTTTTTTTACAGCTTTCTTCTTAGGCGCTGCCTTTACTGGAGTGGCCTTTGCTTTTTTTACAGCTTTCTTCTTAGGCGCTGCTTTCATGAGCTTGGCTGCTTTTTTAGACAACTGCTCGAGTTTCTTGGATAGTGCATTGATCTCTTTGTTAACGAATTTTAGATCATCAGCGAGTTTCTTCATGCCCGTTTACCTCCTTGTTAAGGGTGACAAAAGCACAATATTCAACCACCTATCAATTACCTAAGTTGAGCGATTAACCTTAACACATAGACTTTTAGCTGAGAACATTTCTACTGTAGTTAACCTATAAGATGGTTCGATGCAAGAAAAAAAAGTGAACCTCATTCCCATCGATTTCCACCTTTGTGCTTTAAATCGATGTACTCCACGGTTCCCCGTCCGCCAATAAAAGAATTAAGCAACCAGCTGATGATACTGATGAGAAACGCTCCCCAGACCGATGCCCAAAAGCCGTGAACATCAAAACCCGGTATGATGCCGGAAGCTAGTTTAAGCATAATGGCATTGATGACGAATGTAAATAATCCCAGACTTAAAATATTGACAGGCAGCGTCAGTATCAGGGCGATTGGGCGAAAGAATGCATTAAGAATTCCCAGAGCTGCTGCTGCAAAAACGGCCGAGAAAACACCTCCCACCTGGATACCGTCGATCATATAAGACGCAACGATTATCGCCGCTGTCAATGTCAGCCATCTTATTGTCAATCCATTCATAGTAATTTCTCCCTTAACCCTCTATTTCTTGCAATTTTTTATTAAAATAGGATTCAGCCTGTTCTTTATCATGATAGAGTTGTTCCATCTCGGTAAAAAGACTCTCAATTTTGCCCCGACCTTTATGAATCTTCTGAGATATCTCAGCGATTTTTCTGCCGTCGCTCGACTGTGAGGCATTGATCATTGCTTCATTGAGAACATCAACGGTTTTTTCTTGAATGTCAATGTCCTCCTCTGCCTTCTTTATTCGCTTCTCAAGTGGCTTTATTCTTCGACTTTTCTCCACAACGATCTCAGACCGCATTTGGCGTATTTCTTTCTTTGTCAGTTTCGCAGAAACTGACATGTCCTCCGGTGTTCCCGCCATATCTCTTTTCTCATCGGCTTCATCGCTCCACCCCTCTTTATCGAGAAATTGTTGATAACTTCCTTCAAAGAGGTGTATCTGTTCGTTTTGAAATACAACAAGTCTGTCCGCAAGGGCATGAAGGAACATTTCATTGTGTGTTACAATAATCACCGTCCCCTCAAAACTGTCCAATGCTGTGAGCAACGCATCGCATGAGTCCATATCCAGGTGGTTGGTAGGCTCATCCAGGAGTAGCAGATTCACGGGAACGGCCAGAATTTTTCCCAGAAGAACCCGGCTCTTCTCTCCGCCGGACAGGACACCAATTTTTTTGAGTGCGGCATCGCCTTCGAACATCATGGCGCCGCAAATATCTCGACCTCTCTGGCGATCGACATCTTCATGGGCATAACCGATTTCTTCTTCAACTGTTCGTGTTGCAATGAGAGATTGAACATTGGTCTGTTCAAAGAGTCCGATGTCGATATTCGGATTGTAGACGAGGCTTCCTGCATCCGGTTCTAGAACCCCTGCCAGGATTTTCAACAAGGTTGTTTTCCCCTTGCCGTTCTTCCCAACAATACAAATGCGATCGCCTGCATTCACGGAAAAACTCAGATCTTTTATCAAAGGGACTTTTGGATCGTACGAAAAAAACTGATGTTCAGCACGCAGTACATGTTTCCCCCGGAAAGGTTTACTGCGGAACGAAAAATCCAGGGTTTTCAACTGATCGAGCTTATCCTTTTTATCCATTTTTTCGATGGTTTTTATTCTCGACTGAACCATATTTGCAAGCCGTGCTTTCGCTCTGAAACGCGATATGAATTGATTGATCTCCTTTTTACGACGCTCATCATTTTGGCGTGTTTTCTCATATACTTCTTCATCCTGTGCTATCTGGGTATAATACTTCTCCGTACTGCCGGAAATTTTCCGAATCTTTTTTCGATGAATTCCCAGGACATGGGTCACCACTTTGTCCATAAATCCTCGGTCATGGGTTATGAGCATGATTTCGTGGGGCCATTTAACGAGGTATTTCTCAATCCAGCGTATGGAGGTGATATCCAGATAGTTTGTAGGCTCATCGAGTAACAGAAGATCGGGTTCGGAGACAATGACCTTGGCCAAATTGAGACGTACCTGGAATCCACCGGAAAATTCCCCGGGGTGACGCTGCATATCGCTTTGAGAATACCCCAGTCCTGCCAGAATCTTCTCCACTTCCCAATGGTGATGTTTTCTGTCGGCAGGCAGTCCGTTCATCCCCTCTTCCAGAACCGTACTCTTCGTGAAAGCCAACGACTGCCGTACAATCCCAATTCTATAATTTTTAGGGATCGTTATGGCACCTTCATCGCAGGATTCTTCCCCCATAATCATTCGAAAGAGAGTCGTTTTCCCATGGCCGTTTCTACCCACCAGACCAACCCGTTCTCTGGCACCAATCTTAAAACTGGCTCCATCAAAAAGTTTTTGTCCGGCAAAGCTTTTTTGTAGGTTTTCTAATCGAATCATAAAATCGCTTCGCGCTTTTATCTGACGCGGCAGAGCCGCTTTAAATCAATTGCCGTGAAAATTTTATACCCCGGTGTTGCAAAAGCCGGAGAGCTTCAGAGTCAAGGCGCCTGAGAGCGAAGTCGGACTTGTCACGTCGTAGCTCGAAGAGCGAAGTCGGACTTGTCACGTCGTAGCTCGAAGAGCGAAGACGGAAGAATTCACCTGGAGAATATCCAGAAAAAGGCGCTATTGCAACGGTATTGTATATAATAACAGCTTATTATCTATACTTTGCCATGTTGTTTATGCAACTATGGGGTCTCGAAAATTAATACATACACCTTCTCAGGTCAATCAGGAATGTAAAAACGGGTATAATAGCGATTTTATTACTACAGAACAGGTTTCGATTTTACAAAAGTTCTACAATTAGGTATGATAAAAATTGTTAAACGATTTTTGGAGTATTGATCATGAACCGTACCAAATGGCTGATCCATCCTGTTTTCATACTGGTCATTTCGATCCTGGCACTTGTAACATCACTTTTTCTCTATATTTACTGGTATATTGAAATCAGCAGTGGCCTCAAGTCGATTGTCGAGCGCTTCAACCTCGATACGGGACAATTTCTTACTTCCCAGACATGGTTCGTTATCATGGTTCTCACGGTACTTGTGGGTGTCATCATCATGGGAATTTTCATCATATTTGTCTATAATCTGAAAACCCTGCGGCTGTACCGGCTGCAACATAACTTTATCAATAACTTTACCCACGAACTGAAAACGCCGGTTACATCCCTGAAGCTGTATCTTGAGACATTTCTGAAATATGAGCTCTCCCGGGAAGAACAGCTGAAGTACACACAATATATGCTCAGTGATGCAGGACGTCTTTCCGATGATATCAACCGCATTCTGAACCTGGCCCAGATTGAAAGCAAAAGTTATGTCGATGAGTATGTCCTCCAGAGCCTGCCGGAAACGATTGAACATTTCTATCAGAGCAATTCACATCTCTTCAGAAATTGTGATATCGAAATCCATCAACCCGAAAAGGAGCCCTTTTTCTATCGAATCATCCCCTCTATGTTTGAAATGCTATTGATGAATCTGTTCACGGATGCCATTAAATATAACGATGCAACCATCCCGAGAATCGACATTTTATTTGAAAAACAGCACAAAAAACTCATAATTCGATTCAAGGACAATGGCATCGGTATCGACAAGTCAGAGTTAAAGAAAATATTCAAAAAGTTCTATCAAGTAGGGCGCTCAGATGATATGTCGGCAAAGGGCAGTGGATTGGGGCTCTACCTCGTGGATCACATAGCGAAAATCCATAAGGGAAAAATTACGGCAGAAAGTGACGGCCTCGGAAAGGGCGCTGTTTTTAGTTTGATACTTCCCTCCAGGGATTGACCCGTATGAAACCGATTGAAAAAAAACGTATTCTCGTTATAGAAGATGATCAACACATTGCCGAGGGCCTTAAGCTGAACCTGTCATTGCAGGGTTACGAAGTCGGTATCGCTCTGAACGGTGTAACCGGCATTCAAATGTGGCGAGAGTGGCGACCAGACCTGATCATTCTCGATATCATGCTTCCCGGGATTGACGGCCTCTCCATTCTACGCAATATCCGCCTCGAAGACGAAAAGATACCGATTTTTATTTTATCGGCAAAAGTAACGACGGATTACAAGGTCAAGGGCCTCGCTTACGGCGTTGACGACTATTTGACCAAACCCTTCAGTCTGGAGGAGTTGCTGCTACGTGTGGACCGCCTCCTAAAAAGAGCTTCCTGGAGTACCCCAAGTGATGCTTTCGCAAACGGTCTTTCAGAAAATGAAACAAATGTTTTTTCCTTTGGAACCAATCAGGTGAATTTTCAAACGATGACAGCGGCCTGTAAGGTCGGAACGGTTCGTTTGACGGAGCAGGAAGCCAAACTGTTAAAACTGTTTCTGATGAACCCGGGGAAACCACTCTCGCGCAACAAGCTGCTCCAGATCGGTTGGGGGTATACCAAGGGAACGACCACGCGAACTGTGGATAATTTTATTGTCCGATTCAGAAAATATTTTGAAGACAATCCCAAGAATCCGTCTTACTTTATCAGTATCAGGTCTATTGGTTATGTTTTTCATGCCAACCCTGTATCCAATAAAGAGAAGTAGAAACCCGGGGTCCAAAGGGCTCGGCACTGATTCAGCCCTATAAGGGATTAATATTATGCATATTCAGCGTGTGATAAATTCTAAATCCGAATATCATGCTTCGGATTTAAGTAACTACCGCCATCGGCATAGCCAAATGTCTCTGACCTGCCCCAAAGGACCCGGTTTTTAATAATGAAAATAAAAAAGGCTCAACCATGCTTGAATCTATCTCGTATAAAGCGATGGCATTTGAAGACAATGCTTTCAAGGCGAAAGACCAGGAGTTAATCCTTGAAGAACCCCTATCCATGCGCATTGATGGCAAACCATATGCGGTTGTCATGCGGACACCGGGGGATGAGATCAACCATGCGGCAGGTTTTTTTCTATCCGAGGGACTGGTTAATCAAAGAGATGATTTTGCCACCATCGGGTACTGCACCGAAGAAGGCGTCAATGTGGTAACCGCCACACTCCGGCCGGAACGAAAAAGAGTTGTAAAAGATCTTCTGGAAAGACGGGGGTTTGTCAGTCAGACCAGCTGCGGTATCTGCGGCAAGGAGTTGGTAAAGGACATTTTTCAGATTGTAAAACCGGTAACCAAACACCTGAAGATGTCCATAGCGGACGTCGGGTCGTGCTTTGCGAAGCTAGTGGATCAGCAGTCGCTATACAAGACAACCCGGGGAGCCCATGCGGCAATGATCCTCGATACCCGTTTGAACCCGATATCGTTTGCAGAGGATGTGGGGCGACACAACGCGCTCGACAAAGCCATCGGCAGGGTTTTCATGGAGAAACGACTACACGAATCCGGTCTGGTTGTGATGTCTTCCCGCATCAGTTATGAGCTGGTTCAAAAAGCGGCCAGGGCAGGCCTCGAGATAATCGTCGCGCTCTCCCGTCCAACAGCACTCGCCGTAGAACTCGGGTCACGGCTGAACATGACGCTGGCATGTATCGACACAAACGATGCTGTAATGGTTTTCTGCGGCAAGGACCGTTTTCAGTAGAACCCATCTCAAAAATAGGATTCAGATTCGCTCGCTAACCCCGCGGCAAGACTTGTCGGCGGGTTCAAGTCGATTCGCCACTGGGAATGCGCTCGCTGCTGCGGTTCATTATACTGACAGAAACCTTTGTTTGGCTGGTAATAATAACCTTGACACAGCCTACCACTTTGTTACATAATAATAAAATCGTTACACGATTTTATTTTACGCGACTGCGTCGCTTTGAAGGGGTAATGTTTAGTACAGTAGATCGGTTCCGTTTGACTTCTATGCACTTACAGCTCTAAAGGTTACTTTATCGGACCCTAAATAGTGTCCGTCCAGAAATGAGGATTTTTGCGTGAGATCAAGGCGGACAACAGATTTAACCCGGAGTAATAGCGTGCTATTTTGAGGAGTTAAATCATGGTGTCCAACGCCGATATCACGGAAAAAGACCATTTATGGATGGGCACTAAATAATATCTATCCTCACAATGGTGATAACCCTATGGACAGTACTGAATTCTCTTTGTTTCGGAAAAAACTGCAAAAAACGCAAAAAGAACTTGCTCAATTGCTGGGAACGTCACTCAAGGCCATTCACAGCTATGAGCAGGCCTGGAGAACCATCCCTCCCCATGTTGAAAGACAGTTATTTTACCTGGCAATGAAAAAAAGAGGCCTTGTGGACCCTCAAAAAAACTGTTGGACCATCAAAAAATGCCCTCCGGAAAAACGCAGAGCCTGCCCTGCCTGGGAGTTCCAAGCAGGGAATATGTGCTGGTTTACCTGTGGGACCCTCTGTTCCAATGAGGTACAGGACAAGTGGGCTAAAAAAATGCTTATTTGCCGGGAGTGTGAAGTCCTTGCGCCTATTCTTGATGCCATTAAAACCTGATTGACAACCCATACCGACATGAAAGTCATATCCATCGCCACCAGCAAGAAAAAGGGAATCCGCAAAACACCGGTTTCATCCGTCCAGTTGATCGAAGATCACGGCATCGAAGGGGATGCGCATGCCGGCCCCTGGCACCGGCAGGTAAGTCTTCTGGCCATGGAAGATATCCATGGCATGCAAGCAAAGGGCGTTGATGTCGACTTCGGAGATTTTGCCGAAAATATCGCTACCAGCGGCATTGATTTGCCCGGTTTGCCCATCGGAAGCCGCCTCAGGATAGGGCATACGGTTCTCCTTGAAATCACCCAGATTGGCAAAGAATGTCACAACAAGTGTGCCATTTACTACCAGGCAGGTGACTGCATTATGCCGAAAAGAGGTATTTTCGCCAGAGTGATAGCAGGCGGGAAAATATCTTGCAACGATGACATTCAGATCATAGATAAATAGATGATGCTGATAGATAATTTTTTAAGCTTTGGGCAGGAATTCCTGGGGTGTCGATATCCCATCATGTGCGGTGCCATGACCTGGATCAGTGATTACAGGCTCGTGGGAGATATCGGAAATGCCGGTGGCTTTGGATTTTTAGCCGGTGGCAATACGCCTGTGGACATCCTTGGAAAAGAGATCACGGCTGTCCGGAAGTATTCCGACAAACCTTTTGGTATCAACCTCATAACAGTTTCACCCATTTACAAAGATCAACTGAAGATGGTTTGCGACATGAAATGCGACATCATCATGTTTGCAGGCTCAATTCCAAGAGAGCCGGAAATCCGGAAAGCCCAGGAATCCGGCGCTAAAGTCATCTGCTTTGCTCCCACGGCGCCCCTGGCCAAACGGCTCATAAAGATGGGCACGGACGCGTTGATGCTGGAGGGGTCCGAAGCAGGAGGCCACATCGGTCCTGTCACCCTCTCCGTACTGCTGCAGGAGGTTCTCTTTACAATCGATTCCGTGCCCATTTTTGTTGCCGGAGGTATTGCAACCGGCCGCATGATGGCCCATCTGCTCATGATGGGAGCTGCCGGCATTCAGATGGGAACCCGGTTTGTCATGTCTGATGAATGTAAGGCCCACCCGGAGTTCAAAGAAACCTTCAGAAAAGCCAAAGCCAAAGATGCCGTGGCAACCCCGCAATTCGACAGTCGCCTGCCCGTCATCCCTGTAAGAGCGCTGAAAAACAAAGGGACCACACAGTTCGGCAAGCTTCAACTCGACATCATGGAACGGCTGAACGACGGCACCATCGATCCACAGCAGGCTCAGTTTGACGTTGAAAACTTCTGGGCCGGCGCACTTCGGGAAGCGGCCATAGAAGGAAAGGTTCACACAGGGTCATTAATGGCCGGACAATCGGTGGGCCTTGCGAACAAGGTAATGCCCGTCAGGGACATCATCGCTGAACTCGTTCAGGACGCGGAAAAAGAACTCCAACGGATTCATCGGGTATTCGACACCACCTGCACCTAACCCGACCCGAATATTTCACGGAGCAATCTTAGCGCATCCGCGGCGTTATTCAGTCTTCGCAGTAGCATACTACGGCTTCAGACTGAAATGCCTTGCGGCTGCACCAACCTTGCTTCGTGAAATATCCGGGTTCATTTCTTTTAAGAAATTAGGGGATAACTTATCTATCTATTCTGAAATCCGGTTACAATTATAGCATTTGTCAAAATAACGTTCTGTTTACTCCGATATCCGTTAAACTCATTCGGAACATATTTATGGCAACCCTTATAAAGCTCAAGTTTCGCTACAAACGGAGGTCTTCGGGGATTCGTTTTTAAGCCGGGCAACTGTTTGAAGATCCTTAGGACCCGTTAGGACCGCCGCTTTGTTGCAACGATTTCAGGTAGAGAACTACCCTTTTTCATAAAATATATTTTGATAAAACTGGCAGCGGCGGATCTTACGGTGCCTTAGGAGCGAGTTTTGGCCGGCTTAAAAACGAATTTCCGAAGGCCGGCAAACTTCCGAAATTGCGGTTTGTTTACAACCCGTTTCTAATAATTTCCAGGCTAACCATCTCCCAGAATACATAGTCCATCCCTGACGTGAACCGTCCGGTCCGTATGTTGGCACAGTTTTTTGTTATGGGTCACCATGATGACGGTCTGCCCCTCATGGTTCAGCTGTTTCAACAAGTCGATGACATCGTCCGCTGTCTTGCTGTCAAGATTTCCGGTGGGTTCATCTGCCAGCACAATGGGTGGTCTGTTCACGATAGCACGTGCGATGGCCACACGCTCCTGCTCACCTCCGGATAGCTGGTCCGGCAGGCGGTTTTTCTTGTCCTGAAGCCCCACTTTCTCAAGCGCCACCGCAGCCATATCTGCCTGATTATCCTTTTTAATACCGGCGATGGAAAGGGGGATCTTTACGTTTTCCATTGCGGTCAAATATGGAATGAGCTGAAAAGACTGAAAAACAAATCCCACATACTCGCTCCGAAAATCTGCGCGTTGTTCACTGGTCAGACCATACAGGTCCAGTGTATCTACCCATACATTTCCCCGGGTGGGTTGATTCAGGCCCCCCAGGGCCGACAGGAGTGTGCTTTTGCCCGCTCCGGACTGGCCTACGATGCTGACAAACTCGCCGTCGTCGATGAAGAAACTCATTTCCTTGATAGCGCAGACCGTAGTATCACCGGTCATGTACTCTCTTCCCAGATCCTGAATTTCGATAAGATGATCGTTACCATTCATTGTTTTATTTTCCTGTTACGTATCTAAATATTAGGTTCTTCTCCCAATTTTAGTTGGGAGAAAGGGTCCAAGGGGTCCAGGATTCAAGGATTCAAATGTTTAACTCGGACCCTTGTATGCTGGGATGCTTTGAGGCTGGGAAGCTGGGAAGCTGGGAAGCTGGGAAGCTGGGACGCCGCTGTTCGCTTATAGCAGTCAGCTACCCTCGAACCCTTGTATCACCCTCGGACCCTTGAACCCCATTTTCTCCCCTGTTACAGAGCCCGCAAAGCCGAACTGGGATCCATTCTGCTGGCTTTCACGGCCGGATAGAGGCTTGCCAACAGGCTCAGTGACACCGAGAGAATCAGCGAAACGCCGCCCAGCGTCACATCCAGGCTGGATAAGGTACTTTCCTGAATAATAAACGGGATCGCCAGCCAGGCAATGCCATTGCCTATGAGATATCCCAGAAAACCACCGATCAAGCCCACCACCATGGCCTCCAGGAGAATGATCTGCATGATGTGGCCCTGTCGGAAACCGATGGCGCGGAAAATTCCGATTTCTCGGGTCCGCTCGTTTACCGAGCCCATCATGGTCACGAATACGAGAAGCGAGCCGATAAAAATCACCAGGGCAGCGACACCGTAGCTGAAGGATTTTATCATTTCGATAGACTGCATTTTTGACATGACAGCCTGTTTCAAGGCCGTCACCTTGGCGTTGGGAAACTTTTCCGCAATCTGGAGGGTAATTTCGGTAATGGGACAGCCACGGCAAAAAGCTGAGATTTCCACCATGGAAATGCGTCCAGGTTTGCCCAGAACCGTTTGAAAACGGTGCAGGTCCCCAACGATAATACCGTCTTCAGGACCACCGGTGGGGTGCAAAATCGTTGAAACAACAAATTCATCGGTCCCCAGTTTCAGAGGATCTCCGAGTGCCAGGCCAAATATTCTGGCGGCCTCGGACCCGACAATCAAATCATCCGGGCTGCCCGTGGGCATGCCATCGAACTGCCACCAGGTTTTCATGCTCAGTTCTGTCTGGAGATCCGCACCCATGAGGAGCACCCGTTTCCCATCCATTTCCCAGGGACCCAGCACTTTGGGGGCGATGATACCGAGATTTTGACTGTTCTTTATGTCCCGGATATTCGCCAGATCCGACTCCATGAATTCAACTGTTTCGTAATTGACACCACCCACGGTAATTCCGCCGTAACTCAAGGAAAGATTTTCACTTCTGGGGGTCATGACGATATTCGCGCCGAAACGATCCAGTCGTTCTTCCACATCCCGTGACATGCTCTGGGTGATGGATACCAGGGTTACAATGGTAGCAATTCCAATCAACAGTCCCGATACGAGAAAAATAACTTTTCCCTTGCGGCGCCTGAGATTGTTCAAGGAAATATTATAGAGTTTCAAGCTCCGCCTCCTCCTGCTCAGTCTGGATCCGCTGACGGTGGCTGACCCTGTTCAGCAGGACAGCTTGGTATCCATTCTCCTTAAAAAATGTCGATATGCTCTCAGCGTCCGTGATGGACCGGTCAAACGTCACAACCAGTCTGGCGCCATCCTTATCGGATATAGCTAATTTAACACCGTCCAGGGTCGTAATGGTATGAATAATCTCCTGGGGCCAACTCTGAACTCCCGACAGTTTATAGATGACGTCATCCAGATTCCGGGTGCTGAAATAGGCAATCGATTTGGGTGCGACCATGGAAATCAGTCCCACGATGATGATGGCCGATACCGTTGCCGCCCAGACGCCAAAGCTGATGCCTTTCTTCTTTACACCGAGAACTTTCTCCCGTTTGTCTCTGTATTTTTCAAGATCATATGCCATAGTGATTGTTGACATCATTTTTAACTCTTTATAGTTTTAATCAGTTCACTCGACCCCTTGAATCCTCGAACCCTTGAACCCTTCATTTGGATCAACTCATTTGGAGATGATCCAAATGACCTTACTGTTCATTATATTTAGAGTACCACGCATTTTGATTGATGTCGGCCATACTGATTACCAGGTGTTTCCCTTCAACCTGACGGTTTAGCGGAGCAGGGTTGCAGCCGCCCTTCACCACATTGATCCGGGACGAAGCGAATCTCTGGCCACAGTTTTTACACACCATAAAATCACCATCCTGGACATACCCCTTGCCTGACCGGTAGCACACATCGCAAGCATCGATGGCCGCCCGGATCACGCCATCCCTGCTCTTGAGAGTAAAAAAAGTCACCATGGTACCATCATCCGCCTTTACCTTGAAATAGTGAGCTTTGCCATCATCTATGTCGCTGAGCGTAATTTTCAGAACACCGTTATCGGGCACCAGCAGATCAACCCGGGGGCCAAACAGGGCCCAGGCTCCCGGCACGATTCCCAGGGAAATTATCATAATCAGTATCAAACCTATCCATATTCTTTTCATATGTTGCCTCCATGCGTGAAATGCCCTGCCTGACAGGCAGGTTTTTTTAAATTATTCTGCTGATGATGCGGTCGGTTGTCGATTAAAAAGCCTTTTCCATGTTGACGCCGATGCCGAGCAGCCGCTGTTTCTACTGCCGCCACAACATCCAAAGCCTCCACCCTGGCCCTTAAACAAATCGGGTGCCCCGGAAATCTCTTTTTCGGTAACGATTTTTGCCGGATAACCGATGTCGGTGATAGCCTTTGCGATTATCTGCTCGTTCAAGGTTGTTTCATGTTCAACCACGACGATTCCCTGCCGCAAGTCTGCACCCAGTTTTGAATATCCTTCATAGTCTTTCAGGGTATCATCGATCCGTGACAGGCAGGAGCCACAAGAGAGGTTGGACACTTCAAGTGTTGTCTGCTTGAGGTTTGCACCAAAACTGTTGATGCCTATCAGAATACAGGCCGTAACCAGAATTCCAATGATCACTATATACCACGATCTGTTCATATCCTCTCCTTATTTAAGCATATTTAAATACGACTGCAGCGGCGGGCCTTACGGCGCCTTAGGAGCGAGTTTTGGCCGGCTTTAAAGCGAATTTCCGTAGACCGCTAAGACAACCCAGCTTGAGTTTTGCGGATAACCGGTAAACTATATAAGCAGCAGCAAAAGATGTGCCATGATGGAAGAAAGCAAAAATATGTATAATATATATATTATTACAGGTAGTTG
>QMMS01000020.1 GCA_003647375.1 Deltaproteobacteria bacterium | reverse complement strand
TTAACTTTAGCGAAGCGACATCCGAATTCTTCTGCCTCCTGCCTCCTGCCTCCTGCCTCCTGCCTCCTGCCTTCTGGCTTCTGACTTCTGACTTCTGACTTCTGGCTTCTGACTTCTGTCTCCTGGAGTTGCTATCCGGCTAATCCGGACTTGCGAAAATGGACAACAGAGTCGGTGGAGTAAACGGCAAGGGCTGCCCAGATCAGGACAAAGCTGATAAGCTGCTCCGTCCTAAAGGGCTCCAGAAAAACAAAGACAGCCATTACTAGCATACAGCTGGGTGCGATGTATTGGAGAAATCCCAGTGTTGTCAACCGGACTCTCCTGGCACTCATGGCAAACAGAAGCAGGGGTAGGGCGGTGACAACCGACGTTCCGCATAGAAGCAGGTCAATCTGAAGCGACACCTTAAAAAACGCGGCGGAACCGTTCATATCCAGATAGATCAAGTATCCCAGGGCAGGTGCTGTCAACAGGAAGGTTTCCATGGTCAACCCCACCAGAGAACCCACAGCGATAACTTTGCGGATCAATCCATAAAAACCGAATGTAAACCCAAGAATGCATGCGATCCAGGGAAACTGGCCATAGACTAAGGTGAGGTAAAGTACACCTGTCCCGGCAAGCAGCACCGCAAGTACCTGGAAAGATCGGAGGCGTTCCTTAAGAAAGAGAGTGCCCAGCAGTACGTTTACGAGTGGGTTGATATAGTATCCGAGGCTGGCCTGCAGCAGAAATCCATTGTTGATCGCCCAGATATAGATTAGCCAATTGCAGGAGACAAATAGGGACGTTACGATTAGGATGGCCATGGAGCGCCAGTTTGTCAAAACCGATAGAAAATCTTTCCAACGACCCCTGAATAGAATCAACGGCATGAGGATTAGAAATGACCAGACCACTCTGTGAGAAACGATTTCAAGTGCCGGCACTGCCGTCAATGTTTTCCAGTAAAGTGGACTGATGCCCCATATGAGAAAAGCCGAAGCACCGAAAATAGCGCCGGAAATCGATCTGTGGGTGGTTTCGTCTGAAGATGTTGGGCTCATGAGAGGTTGTCGGGCGCTTTCAACGTACGGCGGCGCGGTTATTTCAAACTTTTACCTCAAGATCCTTTAAATTGTCCGAATGAGACAGTAGTCGAAATTTGATCAATATTTCCAAAAAGGCTTTAATCGCCTTGCTGAAAACTTTTCCTTTTTTATAGAACAGATAATAGTCAAATGAAAGATCAAATTCATCAAGATTGATGCGTTTGAGCAAACCAACGTGAAGTTCTCTTCTAATGGATATTTCAGGAATAATCGTAATCCCATAACCCTCAATGACGGTTCGTTTGGCCGCTTCTATATTTTGAAGTTCGATTGATCTTTTTGGATAATTTTTTCCCACCTTTTGTTGAAACCATTTCTTTACCAAAGCCCGTGTTTGAGTGCCTTTCTCGCGCCAAATAAATGGCATCTTACCCAGGTTACTAACGCTGACAACCGGCTGATCGGTCAGTGGATTGTCAGGCGAAGAAACCAAAAGCAGTTTTTCCCTGTGAATGAGGATGCTTCTTAACCGGGTATCGGTTTTAAGCCGACCTGAAAAACCTATATCAACCTGATTCGAAATGAGCATATTAAGTACCGAATATGAATTTCCCATTTGTATGTTGATATCGATTTCGGGATATTTTTTATTGTAATCCCCAATAATTCTAGGAATAAAATATGTTCCCATCACAGCTGTAGATCCAACGGTTATTTTTCCCGTTTCAAGATCACGAAGCTTTCCAAATTGCATCTCTATCTCATCATAAATCTGGAAGAGACGCTCGGTGTAAGAAAAAAGGAGTTCACCCTCGCTAGTCAGACCGACCATTTTTCCCAGTCTGTCAAACAGTTTAATCCCCAATCGATATTCCAGAAGCTGGATTTGTTGACTGACTGCCGGCTGTGTCAGGAAAAGTTCCTGTGCAGCCTGTGTAAAACTCCGGGTAACAGCGATTCTGTGGAACGATTTTAAATGATCAAGTTTCATAAGATATCCTTATGGGAATTATAATTTATTATAATTAGACATTATATCAAAAGACGGGTAATAAAAAAAGAAAAATCAACTCGTCTTTCTAATAAGGACATGGAAAGTCTTCAACTACGAAACGAAAGGAGAAAACAATGGGTATTGAAATAGAAAGAAAATTCTTGATTAAAGATGATGCTTGGCGCGCATTAGCCGAGGGGACCCATTACCGTCAGGGATATCTGAACAGCACCAAGGAACGGACCGTGCGTGTGCGCACTATTAATGACAAAGGATTTTTGACCATCAAGGGTATAACCACAGGTGCTACCCGTGCCGAGTATGAATATGAGATCCCGCACGCAGAGGCAACGGCCTTGCTGGATGATCTGTGTGAAAAACCCATCATCGAAAAGAATCGATACAAAATCGATTTTGCCGGGTTTGTCTGGGAGGTCGATGAGTTCTTCGGTGAAAACCAGGGACTCATTGTGGCCGAGGTGGAACTGGAAAGTGAAGATCAGGCTTTTGAAAAACCCGAATGGATTGGTGAGGAAGTGACGGGAGACCCCAAGTATTTCAACTCAAATCTTATTCTTAATCCGTTTGCTAAATGGTAAGGAGGCAGAAAATGAAAAAGACATTAATTTCTTTTATTGTTGTAGTGGCATTTCTTGCCGGCTCCATGGGAGTGGCATTTGCCGAGTTTCCGGTCAAACCGATAAAGGTTGTCGTATATACCAAACCCGGTGGTGCCGGTGATGTATTTGCCAGAAAATTTACAGCTATCGCCAAGCAATATACCGACGCCAGCTTTGTGGTGGTAAATAAGCCCGGGGCCGGTGGCGTTAAAGCCATCAAGTATATTCTAAAAAGCAAGGCGGACGGTTATCAGCTAGCCTTTGTGACGCGTTCCAACATCGGAAAAATTGTTTCCACCGGCGGGACCATCAATATTAATGACCTGGCCTGGATGGCCATGATGGTATCGGACCCCGAGGCTATCATCACATTGAAAAGCGCATCGGTCAATACCTGGGAGCAGGTTGTGGCAGATGCTAAGGCCAAAAACGGAAAGCAGATATGGGTAGGTCCGGCGGCAGGCGGCAATGACCACATCATGGCCATGAAAACCTGGAAAATTGCAGGTATCGGTGCCAAATGGGTTCCCTACAAGGGCGGCAGCAAGGCCATGGCGGCTCTGATGGGCGGGCATGGTATCGCTTATGTGGGCAACCCCCAGGATGTCATCGGCCGGCCTGATTTAAAGGTAGCCGTAATTTCCAACCCCACCCGAATCGGAGGCGATTTTGCCGACGTGCCCACCTTCAAAGAACTGGGATACAAAGGGCTGGATAACGAGATTATGTGGCGGGGATTTATGGTTAAAAAAGGTGTCCCCCAAGAAGCCTATGATTTCTATATGGGTTTGTTCGAAAAAGTGAACAAGGACGCCAAGTGGCAGGCATACATCAAAAGGGGTGGTGCCACCCCGGTGCTTTACAAAGAAGACAAGTTTTTTGAGATCGTCAAAAAAGACAAAGCGGTGTTTACAGAGACCCTGAAGGACCTGGGAGCGATTAAATAATGACTGCTCTGCTGTTTTTCAGCCATGGTACAGGGCTCAATATGCTCATCGCCGGGCTGCCGACCCTATTGGTTGCCGTCGGGATTGCAGCCTGGCGAACCCAAAAAAGAGAATATTTCGGTGAAATTCTTGTGCCGAGCTCTTTGATAGCCTTGTCAATTTTATTTTTTGCCATTACATTCAGTTTTCCTGAAGAGGAGGCCGGACCTTCGGCCGTTCCGCGCTTGTGGGCCTTCTGGACGTGTGTTCTGTGTGGCACAATTTTGTGGCAGGTGTTCCGGGGCAAGGCCAAACCCGATCCGGAGCCTGGTAGGCTGGGATTTCTGCTTCTGGTAACGCTCCTTCTCATCGGCTACTATTTCGCCATCTTGACCGCCGGCTATTTTATCAGCTCCTTTGTGTTTCTGGCACTGCTGATGCATGTTCTGGGATTTAAAAAGAAGTGGGTCATTCTCCTAGTGTCAGCCGGATGGATTCTTTTTTCCTATGTTGTGTTTTACAGGCTGCTCTATATCCAGCTCCCACTGGGATATTTTGAATATTATTTTTAGCCGTTTCGTAAGAAGTCCAATGACCCAAATTGGAATGATCAAAACAAACCGTATAACGTTCAAACCTATGGACAATGTTTGGATCATTCAAGTATTTGATATTTGGATTTGCCCTTCGACCTTGCTCAGGGCGGTGAGTTAGTCGAACCGTTTGGGATTTCGATATTCGAATTTAGAATTTGTTACAACCTAATATGATCCAGAAGACCCTTTCAGGGTTTGATCAGTGCCGGGCCCTTTGGACCCGAGTATCTACTAATAAATATTAACCACTCTCGTAAACGGAAAGACTATGGAACTGTTTGACAGTATTTTTATGGGGTTTACCGTCCTGGCCGGCTGGAAACCGATAGTGATTATTACGATTGGCGTTATTATTGGAATTATGGCAGGCGCCATGCCGGGTTTATCACCTTCCACGGCCGTGGCGCTGCTGGTACCGTTCAGTTACACCATGACGCCGGCCCTGGCTCTAATCCTGCTCACATCTATTTACATAGCTGCCAACTATGGGGGTTCCATTACAGCAGTGCTCATCAACACGCCGGGAACTCCATCCGCTGCGGTGACAGCTATGGACGGTTATCCGCTGACCCAGCAGGGAAAGGCCGGGAAGGGATTGGGTATGGCTTTGGTTGCTTCCACCATCGGTGGTGCCGTGGGGACCGTAATTCTGATCCTGTTTGCCGTACCGCTTGCCCGGATCGCCTTAAAATTCAGTCCTGCCGATTATTTTGCCCTGGCGCTTTTCGGCCTGGCAACCGTGGCTTCCATGGGAAGGGGCAACGTGCTCAAGGCCCTGGTGGCCATCCTGTTCGGTTTGCTCATCAAAACCGTCGGCATCGATTCCATCTCGGGTGTTTCAAGATTTACATTTGGCAGCGATACCCTCTATGACGGTTTTACCCTGATCCCGGCCCTTATCGGACTTTTTGCCGTCAGTGTCGTCTTTGTCAAGGTGGAGAAATGGACGGGACTGGACCGGACCATGGACAAGATCGACAGCAAACTGCCCTCTTTCAAAGAGTTCATGAAAACCAAGATGACCATTTTGCGGTCGTCGGTGATCGGGACTATTATCGGTATTTTCCCCGGCGCCGGCGCCACCATCGCAGCCTTTATCAGCTATGACGTATCCAAGCGGGCCAGTAAAGAACCCGAGATGTTCGGAAAAGGTTCACTTGAAGGCGTTGCCGCCGCCGAAGGGGCCAACAGCAGTTCCGTTGGCGGGGCCCTGGTGCCTTTGCTTGCCCTGGGAATTCCCGGAAGTGCTACCGATGCGGTTTTGCTGGGCGCTTTTATGCTGCACGACCTGGTACCGGGACCGCTGCTGTTCAGGGACAATCCGGAAATCGTTTACGGTATTTTCGCCGCCCTGATCGTGGCAAACATCATCATGCTTTTTATTGGATTGTACGGAAACCGTGTATTCATCAAAGTGGTTTCAGTACCTGAAGCCATTTTATACCCTATGATCCTCGCCATTGCCGTTATCGGCAGTTTTGCCGTGAGCAGTTCCATGTTCGATGTCGGCGCCTGCATAGGATTCGGCATCATCGGATGGGTTTTCAAGCGTTACGGCTATCCGGTGGCACCCGTGGTATTGGGTATCGTGCTGGGAGACATGGTGGAAGAGAATTTCAGGCGCGCAGTCATCATGGACGGGTATGGGGCATTTTTCAGAGACAAGCTGGCTTTCGTTGTGTTGCTGCTGGCGTTGGGATCGTTTATCTACCCGCTGGTCAAACAGTGGCGCGAGAGAAAGAAATCTTCATAGAAATAAAATTGTTTTACAATTTTATGGGAATTCAAATTAAAAAATAAAAGGAGTGTAATTATGAACGATGTTTTTTCGAAGAATGTAGCGACTTCGGCAGAGGATGCTTCCAAAGTTATACCGAGAGCCGAATTCAGGGTCTTTGGCCAGGGAATCCTCGATATTGTAAAGCCCGCCATGTGGAAGGCCCAGGCAAAGCTCTTTAAGGTTCGTACCAGTGGTGAAACCTATTTTCTTTCAAAACTCACCAATGAAGCCAATGTAAAAGTCAGGGAGGGGCTCCTTGATATCAAACAAAAAGTGGGAGAGACAGAGGATGGTTACGAAATCTTCCAGCCAAGCGGCAAGTTTCAATTTCCCGTAAAAAAAGATGATGTCGCTGAAATTCTCAAGAACATGATGGTTGAAGTCTCCCTGGAACAAGAAACCTATACCCTGGATGAATTCGTTGCCATTGTCAACGAGCATCCGGATCTTGCTGCAGTGGATGTCCAGAAGAAGCGTTACGGGTTTTCCATTGACGGCATTATCTGTGAATACGGTCAAATCTGTTTCAATGGTGCCATGCTCGAAACAACCTGCTGTGAAAGCGAAGACTATATTGGGATGAAAAAGGCGATTGAATCCCTCGAGATTTCAGAATTTGAGAATGTAAACTATCTCAAAGCCGCAAAAAAAGTTATCGGGATGTAGAGGATTAACTATACATGGGCAGTATATTAAAACGAAAAATCGGCATTGAGAAACAGGTTGACGTTTTCCTGGATCAGATAAGCGAAGCCGGCTTATTATTCAAGGCCGGGCTTGAGGCATATTTGCGGGGGAACCTGGATGGTTTCGAGAAAAAACTGGGGAGTATTTCCGAAACCGAACACAAAGGCGATGCCCTGCGCCGTTCCCTGGAAGAGCAGCTTTATCTGCACACGCTGATACCCGAATCCCGGGGAGATGTGCTGGCGCTGCTGGAAAGCATGGATTCGCTGCTGGACCGGTTCAAAGGGGCCATGTGGCGTTTTGACATAGAGCGGCCCGATATCGGTAGCGAATTTCACGATGATTTCAAGGAATTGGCCAACAGTGTTGCGGAATCCGTGGAGTCCCTTGTCCGATCTGCAAGGGCATTTTTCAAAGATATCTCTGCCGTAGCCGATCATATGCACAAGGTCTCTTACTGGGAGACCGAATCCGATAAAATTTCCACACAGCTCCAACGCAGTATATTCAGACAAAAGGAACTGCGGCTGAGCCACCGCTTGCAGTTGCGGGACTTTGTCAGACACATGGACAAGATTGCCGACCGGGCCGAAGACGTGGCCGACAGCTTGAGCATTTTTGTAATCAAACGTTCTCTGTAAGGGTTGATTATGTTTGCCTTTTTTATGTCAAGCGGCTTGTTTTTAGGCTGGTCGTTGGGTGCCAATGATGCCTCAAATGTGTTCGGCACAGCGGTGGGTTCCCGCATGATCCGGTTCAGCACAGCCGCTGTTTTGTGCAGTATTTTTATCGTGATGGGGGCTGTGATCAGTGGGGAGGGTGCGTCCCACACTTTGGGGAAACTCGGCGCCGTAAACGCCATTGCCGGTGCCTTCATCGTTGCCTTTGCGGCCGCCATGAGCGTCTATTTGATGACCTTGGCCCGTTATCCGGTGTCCACCTCCCAGGCTATTGTGGGCGCTATCCTCGGCTGGAACCTGTTTACAGGGTCTCTTACCGATGTCCATTCTCTGACCAAGATCGTCTCCACCTGGGTACTTTGCCCGGTCCTGGCGGCCGTCATTGCGATGATCCTGTATAAACTGGTCGTTTTTGTCATTAAGCGCTTCAAGTTTCACATGTTCAAACTGGACCGGATGACGCGTTACGGACTGCTTTTGGCCGGCGTGTTCGGCTCATATTCCCTGGGGGCCAACAACATTGCCAACGTAATGGGTGTTTTTATTCCGGTTTCGCCTTTTTCCGATATATCCCTTTTAGGCTGGTTCAACCTAACCGGAGCCCAACAGCTGTTTTTTATCGGGGGTATAGCCATTGCCGTGGGCGTTTTCACTTATTCCAAACGGGTGATGTTGACGGTGGGTGAGGGGATAATGGCGCTTTCACCCGTAGCGGCGTTTGTGTCTGTGTGGTCCCATTCTATTGTGCTGTTTCTTTTTTCCTCGCAGGGTCTGGAAAGTTTTTTAACGAGTCACGGTTTGCCGGCAATCCCGCTGGTGCCTGTCTCCAGTTCACAGGCCATTGTCGGTGCCGTTATCGGGATGGGTCTTCTCAAGGGCGGTAAAGGTATTCGTTGGCGGACCGTGGGCGGTATCGCCACCGGCTGGATCACGACACCGGTGATTGCCGCCTTGTTGAGCTTTATCTGTCTTTTTTTTCTACAAAACGTTTTTCAGCAAAAGACATATCGGCCGGTTCGATATGTTCTCACCCTGGAGAGCATGGAGCGGATACGAGAAGCCGGAGTGCCTACCGCGAAGCTGGATGATCTTTTTGGAGAAAACTTTTCCAGGGCGGTTAAGTTCAAAAAAGCTTTGTACGAACGTGTAGCCCTTACGCCTGAAGCGCGTGACATTGTCATGAGCGCTGCAGAAATTGATGAATTGGGAGTAGCCGGGACCGCCATTGCCAGGCTGAACACCGGCTGGTTTACCGGTGAGCAAATAGAAGCGCTAAAACAACTGGAGGGGCGGGAATTTATCCACAAATGGCAGCTGAGTGAGGCTCTGGCCGAACAATCGCCCCAGTGGCGGTCCCATGAGAATGACCGCGACTTTAACAGGGATTTGCAGAACAAACTGAGCCACCTTTACAAGGTTTTTAGGTATGAAACCGATTATTGAAAAAAGACAACCGTTACTTGATCAACGAACCATCATAATAATGGTGTCGCTTGTCATCGGTTTATTCGTGTTATTAGCCGATTCGCTCTTTGCCGGCGAATCCGGCGCCAACGGCCCCCAGACCATTTCCTGGGGATTTTTAATCATCGGCCTTTTTGGCGGGTTGGCCTTATTCATGTATGGAATGGAACAGATGAGCGAGGGTATGAAGAAGGCCGCCGGCAACAAGATGCGCTCGATTCTATCCGCCCTTACCAATAACCGCATTATTGCACTCATTATGGGCGCATTTGTTACCATGGTGATTCAGTCCAGCAGTGCAACCACCGTGATGCTTGTGAGCTTTGTCCAAGCGGAATTGATGAGCTTTGCTCAGTCCTTGGGAGTGATCCTGGGAGCGGATATCGGCACAACCGTCACTGCGCAGTTAATCGCCTTTAAACTGACCGATTACGCATTACTGATGATCGCAATCGGCTTCGGCATGCGGTTGTTGGGAAAGAACGATAATATAAAAAATATCGGCGAGGTATTACTAGGATTCGGCATCCTGTTTTACGGGATGAAGCTGATGAGTGATGCCATGAAGCCGCTGCGAACCTATCCTGAGTTTATCGACCTCATGAAAGGATTGGAAAACCCGCTTTTGGGTCTGTTGATCGGTACTATTTTTACTGCCCTGATTCAGAGCAGCAGTGCATTTACCGGAATCGTCATTGTTTTGGCTCAGCAAGGATTGATCACTCTGGAAGCCGGTATCCCACTGGTTTTCGGCGCAAATATCGGCACCTGTATTACAGCGGCCCTCGCCAGTATCGGTACATCGCGAGAGGCAAAACGGGTTGCCCTGGCACATGTGTTGTTCAAGATATGCGGTGTTACCTTGTTTGTTTTCTGGATTCCGGCTTTTGCGGATTTTATCAATGCAATGGCCGTTAAATTCGGGTCGGACACAGCCCGTCAGATTGCCAACGCCCATACGATTTTCAATGTAAGCCTGGCGCTGGTCTTTCTCCCGTTCACAACTGTATTTGCTGGATTACTATTGAAAATTCTACCACCGGAAGAAGAGCTAAAGGGTATTATCCCCGTCACTTGGCATCTGGACGAAAGCATGGTCTCAACACCGGATTTTGCCATCGGTCTGGCGCGAACGGAAATCACGCGTATGGCAAAAATCCTTGGGCGCATGCTGCGGGCCATCATTATTCCCTTTATGTCCAATGCTAAATTAATAAACCGCGAAGTAAAACAGAAAGATGAAGCCGACCTCCTAATCAAAGAGATACCTACACAGGATGAGATATTCCCGGAACTGACGCTTCTGGCTGGAATCGATATGCGAGAAGCGAAAATTGATTTTCTGGATGAGAAAATTGTCGCCTATCTAATTAAAGTTGCCAGGCAAGAGATCTCAAACGAACAAGCCGGTGAAGTGTTTGGAATGATTTCCATTGCAAATGATATGGAAAGCATAGGAGATATTATCCACCGTAATATGATGCCGCTGATTACCAAAATGGAAGAGCTGACGTCGGATTTTTCTGAAGAGGGAAAGGAAGAATTGATGATCTACCACATCAAAGTGTGTAAACAGATCAGCCGATTAAAAGAAGCATTTGGTGAGCACAGCCTGGAAACAGCTCGAAAAATAATGCAGAAAGAAGAAAAGTATTTAGATCTTGAAACAAAATACCGACTCCGGCATCTGAAACGGCTTCAACAGGAACATAAAAAAACTGTTGAGACACATGAGGTTCACATGGAACTGCTGGATCTACTTAAACAGGTTAATGTGTATACTGCCAATATAGCCAAAACATTTCTCAATACGTCCCACAGCGATCACTCAATCCTGCAAAATCAATGATATCAGGTTCAAATAAAATCGAATTATTAGATCAAGTTGCATTCCTGTCATTTTTCTGATATTAGCAATCATACCTTTACCTGAACTGAGCGATTTTTCCCGAAGAGGTGTGCTGAAATCGCTCAGTTCAGGTTTAACCTTACCGAAAAAACAGAGTATCTCCATGAATGAACAGGATCATCAGCGCAATGATCAGGACCGGCGTTCTAACCAGAGGGTAACACCCGACAGGTATTACAGTGTCCAGTTTTCCGTCAAAGATCTGGCCTATATTTATCAGTTCAAGATTCGAGATGCCTCGGCGCAGGGGCTTTGTATCCTGGTGGATGAGAATTCAGAGGTTCTGAAACATCTCAAGTCGGGGGATGTCATCGAGATGAAGTACTACCTGTCCGAATCCATGGGCACAACAGAAACCTTCAAGACGGAAATCCGGCATGTCACCAAGGACGCGGACAATCGTTTCAAGGGACATTGTCAGATCGGTCTGCTTATCTTAGAATAGCTATAAACAGTAAGCTATAAGCGGTTAGCCAGCTTAGAGCTTAATGCTTACACCAAAGTTCTACACCCCCAAAACAAAGGAGAAACCCTATCATGCCGACACCTGCATCACAGCAGGCGCTTGTTGGATTGCGAGATCTCTGGTGGGACCGGTCTTTCAAAGGCGTCTGGCTTATTTTTTTGTTTGGCTATTTTCATTTTTATGTTGCGGCACTGCTCGTCGTCGGCATGAAGACCAACAAGAGCAAGATGATTACCATCGGTTCACTGTATGGCATAGCGATTGTTGCCAATGGAGTGGCTATGGGGCTACTTGGCTGGAGATACTAAGTTATAAGCCGTAATTTGTTCTGTTCTCATTCCGGGGCTTGCTGCGCTTTGTCCATTTCGTCTTTTGAAAGCCAGCCGCCGCCTAGCGCCTTGTAGAGCTTGACAAAGGCATTGTGGTACTGCTGCTCCAGTTCGGAAAGTTCCAGGCCTACGGCGAAAAGGGTTCGCTCGGTGTCCAGAACCTCAAGATAGCTGGTGGCACCTTTGTCATAGCGAAGCTTGGACAACCTGTTGGCGTTCTTGGCTGCCGCGTTCTTTCTCCCCACGGAAGCGAGCTGAATTTTCAAAGTCTCAATTTCGGTAAGTGCATCCGCCACTTCGCGGTAGGCCTGCAGCACGATCTTTTCATAATTGAGAAGCGCCTGCCGTGTTCGCTCTTCCTCGATGTTGACCCTGCGAATATTTTTATTCCAGTTAAAAATCGGACCTGTCAGCCCGGCGCCGATAGACCAGATTTCCCCGGTGTCGATTACACTGCCCAATTCGGCACTGGCCACACCCCAAAGGCCCGTCAGTGAAATCGCGGGGAAGCGCATGGCCTCAGCAACACCGATTTTAGCCGTCTGGGCCTCAAGGAGAAGAAGGGCCTCGGCCACATCGGGGCGTCGCTCCAGAATCGTCGAAGACAGACCGATGGGTATCGCGGGGGGAACCGGTTGCAGGCGTAGGGCTTCGCCTGTTTTTATGGCTTCCGGATACTGCCCCAGAAGAATACTCATGAGGTTTTCAGCCTTGGCAATAAGCCGCTTGTACAACGGAATAGCGGCGACTGCGATTTCTTTCTGTATCTGTGCCTGGTTGACATCGATTTCCGGAATGATGCCCCGGTCAAAACGTTTTTGAATGATGTCCAGGCTATTCTGCCTCGAAACGAACGTATGCCTGGAAAGTTCCAGCCGCTGCCGAAAATCCAGCAGCAGGTGATATGTGCTGACAACTTCGGATATCAGGCTTATCTGGATTGTCCGCAGGGAGGACTCGGAAGCCAGCAGAACTGCACGAGCCGACTCATTTGAACGGCGGTATTTACCCCAGAAATCAAGCTCCCAACTCAGCACCGGAGCGATGTAAGCGGATTTATCGGTGGTGTCCGATCGGCCCCGACCGTTAAAATTCCCTTTCTGGGCACTCCCCTCGATATTCAGCATGGGGTAGAGGTCGGCTTTGGTAAATCCCAGTGTCGCCCGTGCCTCTTCAATGCGGCTCACCGCGATTTTGACATCCAGATTGTTCTGAAGTGCCGTTCGGACCAGCGAAGCCAGAATGGGATCACTGAAAAGCTCCCACCACTTCAGATTTACCTCGTCTTCAACTTCGGCCACGGTCTCTGCAAAACGAAAGGTCTCCGGTGCTGTAAGATCCGGTTTTTGAAAATCCGGACCCATCATACAACCCGACAACAGCACAGTCGTAAATATTAATAGTACTACTCTCAACATAATAAATATCCTACACTCACAAGGGTTCAAGGAATCAAGTGAAAAACACTGCTGTGCCTTCACTTGGCCCCTTGGCCACTTGAATCCTGGAATCCTTCCCTTTTCTTTTCATATCGTCCGAGTTTGCCGACGAAGACGTACAGCATGGGGTAGAAAAAAAGTCCCAACAGCGTGGCCAGGGTCATACCGCCCAGAAGCGCCATACCCATCACCACCCTTGCTTCTGCACCGGCACCCGAGGCTATCACCAGGGGTGTGATCCCCAGAATGAATGAAAACGCGGTCATCAAGATGGGTCTGAACCGCAGCCTGGCCGACTTGACGGCTGCATCGAAAAGGGATAGCCCTTTATCAAACTCCAGCTTGGCAAACTCGATGATAAGGATCGCGTTTTTGGCTGCCATGGCGATCAGCATGACCAGCGCAATCTGGGCAAATACGTTCAATTCGTAGCTCGGGCTGTACTTTCGTGCTATCAAAAGCGCCAAAAAGGCGCCCAGTATGGCAAACGGGGTTCCCAGCAGAATGCTGAACGGCAGGGACCAGCTTTCGTACTGTGCCGCCAGAATGAGAAAAACGAAAACCAGGGAAAAGATAAACACAACGGCACCGGTGCCGGCAGCCTGTTTTTCCTGGTAGGACATGTTGCTCCATTCGTATCCCATGTCACTGGGCAATGTCGCGCCGGCCACCCGCTCCAAGGCTGTGATTGCCTGGTTTGACGAATAGCCCGGAGCCGGCCCGCCGGCCAGTTGGACAGATCGATTCAGGTTGAAACGATTGGTGTAGTCGGGGCCGGATATTTCCTGGATATTGACAAAAGCCGACAGGGGGACACTCTTACCCTGATTGTTTTTTATGTAAAAAAGATCGATCTGGTCCTCTTTCAGGCGGTACTCCGGCTCGGCCTGTACATAGGCCTTGTACAATCTTCCAAAACGATTGAAATCGTTCACGTAGGATCCGCCCAGAAAGGCCCCCACTGTCTGGTAGATGTCATTCAGGGAAATTCCTGCCTTTAGCACCTTGTCGCGGTTGATCTCCATGTAACGCTGGGGTGTATTGGCCCTGAAAGTCGTAAAGATGGATCCGATTTCAGGCTGCTGAATGGCTTCCGCGATAAAGCTGGCGGCCTGCTTGGATATGTAGTCGGGTGAATTGCCGCCCCTGTCCTGAAGCATCATGGTGAAGCCCGAGCCGCTCCCCAGGCCCGGTATGGCCGGTGGTCCGAAGGCAAACACCTGGGCTTCGTTGACGCTGCCTCTGAACTCACGGTTCAGCTTGGCTGCCACCTGCAGGGCAGTCAGTTCTCTCTCATTCCAGTCTTTCAGCGATATGAACAGAAAACCGGAATTGGGGATCATGGCATTTGACAACAGGCTGTAACCCACTGCCGCCGTCACAAACGCGACCTCGTCGTGCTTGGCAATCATCTTTTCCAGTTTTTTGGTCACGGCGTCGGAACGCTGCAGGGAGGCGGCGTCCGGCAGCTGGATGTTGACGTACAGGTACCCCATATCCTCTTCGGGCATGAACCCGCCGGGTATGCGTTTACCTACGAATCCCATGGCCACGCTTATACCGATGACGATAATCAAACCGATGATGATCTTGCGCGCCAGCATGCGTGTGAAAACCATGTACACGTTGGTGGAAACATCAAACGTTTTATTGAACAGACGGAAAAACAGCCCCAGGGGTCCACGGTAGGGTTTCTGTTTTCGCAGCAAAAGGCCGCACAGTGCGGGGCTGAGTGTCAGCGCATTGATTGACGAGAATGCCACCGACACGGCCACGGTGATGGCAAACTGCTGATACAGCTTGCCGGTAATGCCCCCCATGACCGCCACCGGGATAAAGACGGCGATCAGTACCAGTGTGGTGGCGATGACCGGTGCGGTAACCTCCTCCATGGCCTTGACCGTGGCTTCCTTGGGACTCAAACCCTCCTCGATTTTAACCTGCACCGCCTCCACCACCACGATGGCGTCGTCCACGACAATGCCGATGGCCAACACCAGCCCCAAAAGAGAAAGCACGTTGATGGTGAATCCGATCAGGGGAAAAGCGATAAAGGCGCCCACCAGTGAAACCGGTATGGCAATGGTCGGTATTAACGCCGCGCGCCAGTCCTGGATAAATATGAACACAACGAAAATAACCAGGGCCAGAGCGATAAAAAGGGTTTCGATGATTTCATCAATACCGGCCGTTATCGCCAGAGTCGTGTCCATGGAAATGTCATGCCGGATGCCGTCTGGAAACCGCCCGGACAGGTCGTCCATGGTGGTCTTGATATTTTCGGCCAGTGCCACGGCGTTGGCGCCGGGGGCCTGGTACAGGGCGATCATGGCGCAGGGCTTGTCGTTCATGCGTGTAAACATGTTGTAGGATTCCACACCCAGTTCGACCCTGGCCACATGCTTGATCTTGACCTGGGAACCTTCTTCGGTCGTCCTGATGACGACCTCGCCGAACTCCTCTTCAGACCGCAGACGCTCCGGCAGCCTGACGGTATAGGTAAATTCGGTGCCCGGGGGCGCAGGTTCGGCACCCAGTTTGCCGCCCGGTACGATGACACTCTGTTCACGGATGGCGTTCATGATTTCCGGCACTGTAATCCCCAGCTGTGCCAAACGGTCCGGTTTGATCCACACACGCATGGAATAGTCGCTGGCGCCCATTACGTTTACCCTGCCGACACCCCTTATCCTGGCGAGGGTGTCCTTGATATTGATCAGGGCGTAGTTGCCCAGAAAGTTCTGGTCATAGCGGCCTTTTTCCGCTGTCAGGGCGATGATCATGAGAATGTTGGGCTGGGATTTTTCTGTTTTGACGCCCAGCCGCTTGACCTCTTCCGGCAACTTGGCCGAGGCCGCCGTCACCCTGTTCTGAGTAAACACCGTGTTCATGTCCGGATCGGTACCGACTTCAAATGACACCTGGATCAGCATGGTGCCGTCGTTGGCATTGGTCGATTTCATATAGATCATGTTTTCGACGCCGTTGATCTCCTGCTCCAGGGGGGTGGCCACCGACTGCTCCACACTGATGGCGTCGGCACCCGTGTAGGTGGCGCGCACTTCCACGACCGGAGGAGTGATGTCCGGGTATTGCTCGATGGGAAGCGTCTTGAGGGAGACGACCCCCACGATCACCATGAAAATGGCGATGACCATGGCCACAATCGGACGGTTGACAAAAAACTTACCCATATTAACTCCAACCATAGGCCATCGGGCACATCAGATGGCTTGAATAGATGCCGTTTTTATCCCTATGCTGATCAAAATATGTTTTCAAAATTATCACCGATGACTTATGGTTGGAGTTAGAAATCAAGAATTTTGGTTTAATTATTGTTGGTCGATCTTGTGTGTCTGGGGGTTGACCACCACCCCATCTCTTGCCAGTTGAAGGCCTTCGTATACAACTTTTTCACCAGGCTTCAGCCCGTCGACAATCAGCCGGTACTCATCGATCGTCGGTCCGACGGTAATCTCACGGCTGTCGATCTTGTTGTCGTCACCCACGACCATGACGTTGAACAGGCCCTGGAGCTCGGTTATGCAACGTTGCGGAATCAAGATACCGTTTTCGACGACATAGAGTTTGGCTTTGACCTTGGCAAACAGTCCCGGACGCAGCAGTCCCTCGGGATTGGGAAACGAAGCCTGGATCAGCATGGCGCCGGTGGTGGGATCCACCTGACGGTCGACAAAGTCGAGGTTTCCCTTGTGTTCGTAAACCGTGCCGTCCGCCAGTATCAGTTCGAGATTCGCTTTTTTTCTTTTGTCCGTGCCCTTCTTCTCCTTTTCCTGCAGAAAACGGGACCATTTCAGGTACTGACTTTCCGTAATGAAAAACTGCACCAGAACGGAATCGATATTGGAGACCGTGTTCAGTATGACGGGATTGGGGTTTTTACCCACAAAATCTCCGACCTTGGCCTGTGTTCTGCCGATGATGCCATTGATTGGGGAATAGATCTTGGTGTAGCTGAGCTGGATGTTGGCGGCCCTGAGATTGGCCTCTGCGGCTTTCACCGAGGCAATCGAGGCATCGTAGCGTGCAACGGCCGCATCCAGGTCGCTTTTACTCACCGCATTTTCCTCGGCCAACGGCTTTATCCGCCTGAGCTCGCTGTCGGCATAGGCAAGGCCTGTCTTGGCTTCCGCGACCTTGCTTGTCTTGGCCGCCACGTTGGCATCAAACGGCTGGCTTTCCAGGGTGTAGAGCAGCTTGCCCTTCTTGAGTGCGGAACCCTCTTTGAAGTGAATCCCCTCCAGAAAGCCCTCCACTCTGGCCCGGATGGCAATATCTTTGAAACCATAAACCTGACCAACAAAATCCTGGTAAATGGGAACATCCTCTGCTTCCGTCTCGATTATGGTGACCTTTGGCGGCGGAGACGCTGTCTTTTTCTCTTCCGCGATTTTATCGCAGGCGAGAAAAAACAGGCACAATACACACAGGGCTTTTATCAATGAAACTTTCATGGCCGTTTCTCTGTTTCGTTATGGTGTTTGGCAGAAAATATTTCCGATTGGCATGGTAACATAATTCATAAAGTTAACCATACAATACGCTATTTTACAATGGGTTTGCATTATCGGCAGGTATTCTTAATGAATGCGATGGAGGTTGATCAATAAGGCATAAGAATCAGGTTTTGAGTAATACTGGCAAAAAAGTATGCGCTGCATGGTTATCTGAACTGAAAAAAGGCACTAAATTAGATCAAAATTGGGGGGACAAATTGAGTTCTGAAACGGCTTACATCTTATTGCTTCTTCATCAGAATTGTAACAGTACCGGGTGTGTCATCGGTGGTCAAATCCCCGGTAAGGGGATCCATGCGGACCTGGGAAACACTGTCCGGAATGCCGAAGTAACGATAGGGTCGGTCTTTCAGAACCGCCGACATGAATGCTGTCCAAATGGGGAGGGCTGCTCTTGCACCGGTTTCGCCTTTTCCCAAAGACTCGGATGCATCCTGGCCGACCCATACACCTACCGTAATATCCGGTGAAAATCCGATAAAAAGCGCATCCCTGAAATCGTCTGTGGTACCGGTTTTCCCGGCAACGGGTCTCTGAAGCGTTTGTGCTTTCCGGCCGGTTCCTTCCCGGACAACCGCAACTAGCATGTCTGTTAGAACGGCTGCACCGCCCTCAGACATGACAACCCGTTTCTCAGGTTTGGGATGCCAGATTGTTCGCCCCCTTGAATCATCCACCGCCATGATACTGAAAGGTTTTACAGCACTTCCCTTGTTCGGAAATACCGAGTAGCTGCTGGTGAGCTCCAGAAGGGATACTTCCGATGTGCCCAGGGCCAGAGACAACTCCGGTGACAACACAGAGGAAATCCCCATGGTGTGTGCAAACTGAGCAACCGCTGACGGGCCAAGCATCTGGATCAGCCGTATCGCCGGAATGTTCTTTGACTTGGCAAGAGCTTTCCGAAAAGTTATCTCACCGGAATAGGTCTTGGAAAAATTTTGGGGCTGCCAGGCTTCCTGAGAGGGGCTGTTTTTAAAAGAGACCGGCGCATCGAGTATCATCTGGTTCTGGGAAAATCCATTTTCCACAGCGAGGGCATAGATGATCGGTTTGAAAGCGGATCCCGGCTGTCTTTTTGCCATGGTGGCCCGGTTGTATGAACTCTCATAATAGTCTTTGCCCCCGACCATGGCGAGAATGGCACCAGAATCTACCTGAAGGGCAATCAGGGCGGCTTGAAGTGAGGTTACGGGTACATTGTGGCGTTTCATGCGGGATTCCAGGTCAGACAGGCCTTTCTGGACGGCATTTTCAGCTGCTGATTGCATTTCATGCGAGAGCGTCACGTAAACGTTTAGTCCGCCTTTGTAGAGTTGGGAGGGCCCCAGTGTTTTTTCGAGTTCTCTTTTGGCATATTCGACGAAGTAGGGCGACTTCGAGATTGTATTCTTGTTACCGGCTGATGCCACGGGCGTTTTCAGGGCAGTCTGATAGTCGTTTTCCTGGATAATGCCGGTGGCGAACATCTGTTTTAATACAATATTTCTCCTTCGCTCCGCCAACTCCCGATTCACCAGGGGAGAAAAACGGGATGGTGCTTTCGGCATGGCCGCGATCAGTGCACATTCCGGCAGGTTAAGGTGTTTTACCGATTTGCCGAAGAAAATTCCGGCTGCCGACTCAACACCATAAGCGCCGCTGCCAAGATAAATCTGATTGAGATAAAGCGCCAGTATTTCGTCTTTTGTGTATCTGCGTTCAATCTGGAATGCCAGTATGGCTTCCTTTATTTTTCTGGGGAGTGTTTTGCTGGAGGTCAAAAATAGGGTCTTGGCAAGTTGCTGTGTAATGGTGCTGGCACCTTCGACAAATTCACGTGCTTGAATATCCCTGATAACCGCCCGTAAGATGCCTTTGAGATCGATCCCGCTGTGCCGATAAAAGTTTCTATCTTCCGTGGCAACAAGACCTGCTTTCAGAAAATGGGGAATATCAGCCAACGAAACCGGTCTTCTTTTTTCCATGAATAGTTCGGACAGGATTAAACCGTCAGCGGAATGTATGCGCGTAACAGCTGAGGGAACATAAGATTTCAATTCCTGGATCTGGGGAAGGTCGTGGGTCAACCCAAAAAAGGCACCGGCCAGTACACCGCAGCTAATACCAAAAACCATCAGCAGCAACAGCGTAATATATTTCTTATTGGATTTCATTGAAGGTCGCTTGACTTATGATTCCCTTGTTATTAAATACAAAGTGTCAGGTTACTATAAACAGACCTGAAAAAAAAGGACATACCCATGACACACCACCATGAGCACCATGAGCACCATGACCATCATGACCATCCTCACGATGTGAAGAGTGATTTAACATTTGAGGAGAAATTGATCAAGTTGCTCGAGCATTGGCTGAAACATAACCAGGACCACGCTCATACTTACCGGGAATGGGCGGAACGGGCCAGGACGAACGATCTGTCCCAAGTGGGTGTCCTGATTGATGAAATCGGCGACATTACCCGGGGCATCGACGAAAAAATCAAAGAGGCTCTCAGCATTATTCACTAGGGTTTCAACCCGGCCAGTGGGTTCCTGCCATCGATGCCCACAGGCTGCTGCATACCCAGAAGATAGGCAACCATGGGGATCAAGTCCAGGGTAGATGTGGCGGATGCAATGGTATGGCGTTCGGGAATAATTGTTTTCAAACCAGGTCCCGCAATCCAAAACGATAAAACCGTGTCTTCCGGATAATAGCTTCCATGATGGCCGTACTTTGTAAAATCCACCTCAAAATAATACCCTTTTTTGTTGATGAGTTTGATATCAGGCGTTGTTTCCCGTGTGTACTGACGGGTGAGACCTTCCGAGATATAGTCTTTGAGTTCAAACTGATGTAACCCGGCTTTTAGTGGCAGGAGTGCTTTTAAAAACGAGCTGTCCGACCTGGGCCCGTTTTGGTAGGATTGCCGGTCAAATCCCCACCAGGCGTCGTTTTCGACAATCCCTTCATTTCTTTCTCCGGGATATTGTCGGATGACCATTGCGTTGACACAATCTTGAATGGTGTCATCATCCATCAAAAGATCGATGGCCGGCTTGACATCCGTGAGCAGTCCAGGCGGGTGAAGCCAGTTTTCGGTGTGGCGGTTCTTGAGGTAAATCTCCTTGGTGCAGGCGCCCGGCATGACAACTGCCTCTGAACGATGATGGCTAATGGAGAGTCCCGGCAGATTAAATCCTGGTTTCAAACACGCTGCAACGACGGTATCCGCGATATGTTTTTCAATCTTGATGGACCAGTCCGTCCCTTTGTCGATCATCAGCATGGCGCTCAGGGATGTTTTCCCGGCAGCGCCCACGTACTCGAAAAGGGTCTTCACGTTATTTTGGGTCAGAATGTGATTGATGCGCTGCTGGCCATAGGAGATCATGGTGCGTACCTTCGTGGATCTGCGGTCGAACCATATGGTGGACACCACACCGGTATTCTGAGGGTGCAGGCCTGTATACATGGACGTACAAGCGGGCACGGATGCGGCGGGTATGGTGGTAAAGACGTTGGAGAGATGGATATAGTTCTGTTTGCCCCCGGCGCCCTGGATGAGCTCCTTGAAGTGAGGCAAGGATGCCAGATTGTTCTGAATAATGTCTTTATTCAGTCAGTGGAATTCTATAATAACGATTTTTGGCGTCTCAAGACCGGCTGCAAATGTTCCACCAGCCTTTCCAGTGGCCTGGAAGATCAGAAACAGGATCAGAATGAGGAGAATCATCCGTTTTAAGTTCAACACAAGCGCCTCCAGGGTAACCCAATTAGTTGGGAGAAAGGGTCCAAGGGATCCAGGATTCCAGGATTCAAGAAACGAATTCATTGCACATACCATCAAATTGATGTCGGGTTCAATTTTTATTTCACAGGTTGTGTCCTCTGATTATTGACATCAATCCACTGGGGCATTAGTCTTGTTGTTACATATCTGCGAAATGGAAATAGTAGGTTTAAATAAAACATCATACAAGGTGAAAGAGACTTATAAATGCTGCTTAGTGACATGAAAGAAGGAGAAACGGCGAAAATCAAACGGATCGGGGGAAACGGTGCTCTTCGCCGAAGAATTCTTGAAATGGGCCTCCTCCAGAATTCAGAGATATATGTGGAAAAATACGCCCCCTTGAAAGACCCCATAGAATTGATCGTGAAAGGATACCATTTATCCCTGAGGGTCAATGAGGCTTCTCAGATTACGGTGGAGAAAATGGAATCGTCTGTTGAATGAACTCAAGGAGTTCGCTCCTATTGGAATAATGGACTGTAGAGTTTCCGAGACTTTAAATAAGGTGCCAACCATGCCTCAGAAATCAATTACCATCGCCCTTTCCGGAAACCCCAATGCCGGCAAAACCTCCATTTTCAACCATATTACGGGAACCCGTCAGAAAGTTGGAAACTGGCCGGGTGTAACGGTAGAAAAAAAAGAGGGAACCATCCGGAAGCATGGATATGAACTCAGAATTGTCGATCTTCCGGGTACATACAGCCTCACACCGTTTTCCATTGAAGAAATCATCGCCAGGGACTTTATTCTCGAAGAATCTCCGGATGTTGTTGTGGTCATTATCGATTCTTCAAATCTTGAAAGGAGTCTTTACCTTGCAACCCAGATTCGAGAGTTGGATTGCAAGGTGGTTTTTTGCCTCAACATGGCGGACGTTTCAAGATCACGGGGCATCAAAATCAATGCAGCAAAATTATCGGAACTTCTGGATGTGCCGGTTCTTTTTACGGTGGGCAATAAGAACGATGGCATCGATGAACTGCTCAAGGCTGCCATCGAATTGTCTGAATCCGACTGTGTGACCGCCCAGAAAAGAAGGGTCCGGTATCGGTCAGACATTGAAAAAGCGATCAAGGAGGTAGAATCGGTCCTGACGGCTGACCTTGGTTCGACACTCCCTTATAATACCAGGTGGACGTCCATCAAATTAATCGAAGATGACACCATCGTCAAAGAAAGGATCCAGCAGTTCGCGGGCAGCGAGGGCAGACGGGTATTTGAAGCGGTTCAATTACAGCGGGAAACCCTCATGGGCCTGTTTGATGAAGAGCCGGAAATTCTGACCACGGACGAACGTTATGGTTTTATTGCCGGGATTGTCAAGGAAGTGCATACCACAGCGGTTCAGCATCGTGTGGACATTTCCCGAAACATCGACCTGGTACTGACCAACAGGTTTGTGGGATTCCCCATCTTCATTCTGTTTATCTGGATCATGTTCCAGTCGACCTTCACCTTTGGCGGATACCCCATGGAGTGGATAAAGGCCGGTATCGGCGGTTTTTCCATGATTGTGGGCAGCGTCATTCCTGATTCCCTGATAAAGGACCTGCTCTTGGATGGGGTGATCGCCGGTGTGGGCAGTGTCATCATATTTTTGCCTAACATCCTGATTCTTTTCTTCTGTATCGCTCTTTTCGAAGATACCGGATACATGTCCAGGGCTGCTTTTCTGATGGACAAGATCATGCATCTCATCGGCCTGCACGGCAAGTCCTTTATTCCCATGCTGATGGGATTCGGCTGTAACGTTCCGGCGATTATGGCTGCCCGAACACTGGAAAGTGAAAAGGACCGAATCCTGACCATCCTGATTACACCCTTTATGTCGTGTTCTGCAAAACTGCCCATCTATATCGTCCTGGCGGGCGCATTTTTCGGTCCGCGTGCCGGGAGCGTCATTTTTCTCATATACCTTTTGGGAATTGTCCTCTCCATAGTTACCGGAAGGCTGTTCCGCTCTGTGCTGCTAAAGGGTGCTGATGCGCCGTTTGTTATGGAACTCCCGCCCTATCGGGTGCCGATGCTCAAGAGCCTCATGATTCACATGTGGGATCGCAGCAAGATGTTTTTGAGAAAAATGGGAGGGATTATTCTTGTGGGGTCGGTGGTGGTCTGGTGTCTGACAGCATTCCCGCGGCAGATCTCTTTTACCATGGACTATGATGCAGAGATCGAAAGAATTGAGCAGGCTTATCAATCTTTTCAGCCGACCCCGGGCACGGAGTTGGCGGCAAAAATTCAAGGGAAAAAAAATCAGGAGATTCAGCAGTTGAAAATGGCCCAGGCTGCTGAAAGGGCGAAAAAATCTTATATGGGCCGTATCGGTACGACCATCGCACCTTTTTTTCAGCCCCTCGGTATCGACTGGAAAGGTGGGGTGGCTCTTCTGACCGGTTTTGTCGCCAAAGAGATCGTGGTCAGTACCCTCGGGGTTTTGTATGCCGCAGACGATGCCTCGGATCCCGATGCCCTTAAAAATGCTCTTTTGGCATCCAATTTTACACCCCTGTCGGCCTTTGCGATGATGGTCTTCGTGCTTCTTTATCTCCCTTGCCTTGCCACGGTTGCTGCAATTCGGCGAGAGACCCGTTCCATGGGTTGGATGTTCTTCAGCATCGTCTACACGACATCGGTGGCCTGGATCATGTCTTTTCTGGTTTACCAGGGTGGAAAACTGTTCGGCCTTGCTTAATAAATTTATGAAATAAATTTATTTTGACATCCAACGGCCCCTTTGTTAATATTCTCTATCTTGGAACATAAAACCACCTTTGTTAAACTTGATAGCAGTGCGATAAAGGAGGAATTGATATGTCCAGAAAATGGATATTACTGGGTGTGACGGTATGTTTTGTGTTTGCAGCAGCGCCCTCGGCTGCGTTTGAGTTGGGTGTCCGGGGATACTACTGGATGCCGGACCTGGATGGGGATATCAATTACGAATCCGAGGACACTCTCGATCTGGACGACGATCTCGGGATGGATTCGGAATCATACCCCATGGTTGAAATATTCGCCGGCTTTGGCGCCCACCACCTGATATTTACCTATTACAAGGCTGACTACAGTGGCAGTGAAAGGATAAACCAGGAGATTAAATTTGGTGGTAGTAAATTTGATGCCGGTACCAACGTGAAAAGCAAACTCGAATACAGGGTCATGGACTTCGCCTACCAGTGGGATGCCATCGATCTTGAAAATATTCTGGCCGGCACTTCTCTGGGACTCGTGGGAAAGGTGAAGTACCTCGATATCACCTCGGCCAAGGTGGAGGGGAGCGGTGAGAGTGAAGAGGTTGATATTTCCGGCCCGATCCCCATGGTTGGCGCCAACCTACACATCGGCATCCTGGCAGACATCATCGAAGCACGATTCCAGGTGACCGGTATCGGTTACAGCGGTAATAGTGTGGTGGAATTCCTGGGGGACATCTCCTACACTCCGTTTCCATTTGTAGGTATCCATGCCGGATACCGGAGCTTTGCCGTTGATGTGGATGTGGATGACCTGGAATCTAATTTTACCACGGCCGGGCCCTACGGAGCACTTACCATCAGCTTCTAGAAATGATTTCATGCCATCCCCTTGGGCTCAATATCTTCGTTGTGGTGAGCCGTTCAATCCTCAAAATACAACAGTATTTCTCCGGGTGAACATCTCGCCCCGTCTTGATCTTGAACTCAATTGAACGGCCTGAAACCACTTCTATCGCGGATATATACTGGAAGGTATGTCAATCATCTGCTCTTAAAAGCGACAACGTCGCGTCTCATAAATTCGTTTTACGAATTTATTTTTCGATACCTATTCTTGCCTGAACACCCTGGTCGTAATAATGCTTGACGGCCTTCATTTCCGTCACGAGGTCTGCTTTTTCCATCACCTCGGGCGCGGCACTTCTTCCTGTGATCACCAGTTCCACGTGATCGGGTCTTTTCTGGATAACATCCATGAGGTCTTTGACGGAAAAAAGGCCGACCGCCGCTGCAATATTGGCTTCTTCCAGGATAACCATATCGTAGTCTCCTGAAGAGAGTTGTTGCCGTGCTTTATCAAGACCGTCTCGTGCGGCATCGATTTCCGCCTGGGTGGGTTGGCCTTTGACGAAGTGCCCAAGACCGAACTGCTCCAGAACAATGGCATCTGAAAATCGTTCCAGGGCTTTGATTTCGCTATAGTCTCCCTGCTTGAGGAACTGGGCAATGTAAACTTTCATACCAGCCCCTGCTGCACGCAGGGAAAGTCCCAGTGCGGCCGTTGTTTTGCCTTTCCCATTACCGGTGTAGACTTGGAGGTATCCTTTCATAGTGGTACCTTTCTGATAATGTCGTTGGGGGAAGCATCGCTTCCAAGAGTGATCTCGGCCCGGCTGCCGGGGTTGACGACATCCACTTCCTGGTTGTCGTCATTCACAATTTTCAGGATGTTATCTGTTCGGACAGGGCCCCTGGCGGAGATTATTTCGATTTTGTCATTCCTGCGCAGCTGGTTGCGCACATCAATCACCATCTGTCCGTTCCCGTTCGCTTTTAAAACTTTGGCCAGAAATAGCAGCCCGGCGCTGATGCGGCCATCGATATTGGAGGACACCTGCTCCGGGTCACCCAGATAGAACCCTGTGCAGTATTCCCGGTGACTGACCTTGGCGAGCTCTACGATCCATTCCGGTTGTACATGATAAGCTTCCGCATCGAGGGCATAGGCATCGATGGCTTCGCGGTAGATCTTGACCACGGAGGAGAGATAGTTGATGCCCTTCATGCGGCCCTCTATTTTCAAAGATGAAATGCCGGTGGCAATCATTTCAGGGATATGTTCGATCATGCAGAGGTCCCTGGAATTGAAGATATAGGTTCCACTGGTATCTTCGGATAGTTCATAATACTGCCCCGGCCTTTTCGCTTCCACAACGGCGTATTGGAACCGGCAGGGATGGCAGCACATTCCACGATTGCTGTCACGTAGCGCCATGAAACTGCTCAGGAGACAGCGCCCGGAATAGGCCATGCACATGGCGCCGTGCACAAAGGCTTCGACCTCAAGACTGGTGCGTTCGGTGATGGTTTCAATTTCCGGCAGGGTTAATTCTCTGGCCACATTCACTCTTTTGACACCCTGTGATTCCCAGAACCGGGCGGCATTGTAATTGGTGGTGTTGGCCTGGGTGCTGAGGTGTATGGGTGTCTGTGGTACCCGCTCCCTGGCCATGGCAAGGATGCCGGGGTCTGAAATAATGATGGCATCCGGATTAATCTTCCCTATAGATGACAGAAATTCAGCGATGGCTTCCTGCTCGTGGTTGCGGGGGAAGGTGTTGCAGGCTACATACACCTTGACCTTGTTTTCATGGGCAAAAATAATCGCTTGCTGCATCTCGTCCATCGTAAAATTTCCGGAAAAATTTCGCAAACTGAAATCTTTTCCGGCCAGATAGACAGCATCCGCACCAAAGTGAATGGCGATCTCGAGTTTTTCGAAATTTCCGGCGGGAGCCAGCAGTTCCGGTTTTGGGTGTGTCTTATGTTTCATTCAATTACTTTAAGGGGCAGATGGTAAATATACAAGTTAAAATTCAATTCTGCTTCGCTGCTTACAGTGCGGGGACAAAATCAAATCACTTTGCATAGGAGCGACAACGTCGTGTTTTATAAATTCGTGAAACGAATTTATTCTGGTTTGCTTATTGTTACTTTTTATACTAATAGCTGGCCAAACGGTCATAATTTGTAACTAGTGCCCATCCACAAATGGTCTTTTTCCGCGATATCGGCGTTGGACGGCATGATTTAACTCCTCAAAATAGCACGCTATTACTCCGGGTTAAAT
>QMMS01000019.1 GCA_003647375.1 Deltaproteobacteria bacterium | reverse complement strand
TACATACCAATAATAACCTGCATGGAATAGAGATGACCTGCGAAGCCATGCAACGCCATAGGGATGGGAAAGGAATGATTTTTGCCAATCTCGTGGATTTTGACATGCTATACGGACACAGGCGAGACACGGAAGGATATGCCCTGGCACTTGAACAGTTCGATGAGAAACTTCCCCAAATCATCAAAAACTTGTCGAGCAAAGATATCCTGATGATTACCGCCGATCATGGGTGTGACCCGACCTACGAGCACCATACCGATCATACCCGGGAATATGTACCGTTGTTGGTATACGGCGAAACAGTCAAAAAGTGGGTTGACCTCGGCATACGGGATACATTTGCCGATTGTGGCCAGACCATCGCAGATCTTCTCGGTGTGGGCGACCTTCTTAACGGAAAGAGTTTCAAAGATGACATCATATCCGGATGCGTATGTTCTTGAAGCGGTTGCTTTCCTGAAGCAGCGTCTTTCTGTAGCTCCGGCAGTCGGGGTTGTAATGGGCAGCGGACTCGGGGGGCTTGTGGAAGAAATGGAGCGTTCCATCCGTATCCGGTATGTAGACATACCCCATTTCCCCGTATCTTCGGTAAAGGGACACGCGGGTGAAGTCGTTGTTGGCACTATTTCAGGAAGGCCTCTTTTCGCCCTTTCCGGAAGGGTGCATTATTACGAAGGACACCCTTTGGGAACTGTTGTGTTTCCGATAAAAGTCATGGCTCTCTTCGGTGTCAAGGCTGTTATCGTGACCAATGCCGCAGGTGGTATCAACAAAAACTTTTTACCCGGTGATATCATTCTCATCACCGACCATATGGATCTAATGCGGAATATACCCTTGAATTCGCCGGCTCGGCTGCGGGGCTCGATAGAAGTATACGATCCGAAGCTTAGAAATCAAGCCACTTGTGCTGCCGCTGAGGTTGGTGTTACACTCAAGGCGGGCGTTTATGCGGCGCTATCGGGACCGTCTTATGAAACGCCTGCCGAAATCAGGGCGCTGCGGATCATGGGAGCAGATATGGTGGGCATGTCAACCGTCCCGGAGGCAACTGAAGCGAATCGATTGGGAATGAAGGTGCTGGGACTCTCTTTCATAACGAACCAGGCGGCTGGTTTGAGTCAAAACCCGCTTTCGCACCAGGAGGTCATTGAAACCTCGGCACGCCATTTGGCCACGGTTAAAAAATTACTCAAACAGGTCATTAAAAAGTTGGACCCGGTAAGCGTATGATGAACGCCTACGAACTAATAAAAAAAAAGCGGGACGGTCGGTCACTCTCGACAAAGGAGATCGGATATTTGATCAGCGGCTTTACCAACGGCCGTATTCCGGACTATCAGATGGCTGCCTTTTTGATGTCTGTTTATTTCAAGGGGATGAACACCCGTGAATGCAGAGACCTGACCATGAGCATGGTTACGTCCGGAGACTCTGTCGATCTGTCTCCCATCAAAGGCTTTAAGGTCGACAAGCATTCCACGGGAGGCGTCGGGGACAAGACAACCCTTGTTCTGGCGCCCCTTGTCGCATCCTGCGGCGGTATTGTGGCCAAAATGTCCGGCAGGGAGCTGGGTCATACGGGCGGTACTGTTGATAAACTCGAATCGATTCCCGGAATGCGGACTGATTTTACCAGAGATCAGTTTATCGATATTACCAACCGGGTTCATGTGAGTGTCATCGCCCAAACCGGGACACTGGCACCGGCGGACAAGTTGATCTATGCCTTGAGAAACGCCACAGCTACCGTGGACGCCATTCCGCTGATTGCCGGTTCGATCATGAGCAAAAAACTGGCTGCCGGTGCAGACGGTATCGTACTCGATGTAAAGACGGGTGCCGGCGCGTTTACACCACTTTACACGGATGCCGTGAAACTGGCAAAAACCATGGTTGGTATCGGCGAAGGGGCGGGTAAAAAAATCACTGCCTTTATTACGGGAATGGCACAACCGTTGGGGTATGCCATTGGAAATTCCCTGGAAGTCAAGGAATCCATCGACACGCTCAATGGATCAGGGCCAGAGGATTTGACGGATCTGGTTTTGACCCTGGGGGGCGAAATGCTCGTATTGTCCGGAATATCTCAATCCCAACCGGAAGCCAAAGAGGTGTTGAAATCCCACCTTGCCAATAAAAAAGGAGCGCAGAAATTAAAGGCGTTTATCGAGGCCCAGGGAGGTGATCCGGATGTGGTTGAAAACACCGACCTGCTGCCCCGTTCCAGGACAACCATCTTGTTGGAATCGGATAGTTCAGGATTCGTTCAGGGGATCGACGCGCTTGAAGTGGGCATGGCCGCCAAGATACTTGGGGCCGGCAGACAAACCAAAGAGGATACCATCGACCTGTCCATCGGTATTGTCTTAAACAAAAAAGTTGGCGATTCCATCCAGAGAGATGAGTCCCTGGCGGTTCTCCATTCAGACGGAGATAATGCTAAAATTGATTCTGCTGCCAAACGGTTGTTGGGAGCCTACACCATTGGCCCCGAAAAAATCGCTCCACAGAAGCTTATCCATGCAAAAGTTTCCGGCGACACAGTCGAGGAGTTGAACCCATGAGGGGAAACCGGAAAGATCGATTCGAGACGGCCTTGAATGGCTTTCCTGATTCTGCACGGACTTTTTTACAGCACCTGCCGCAACAGGGTGGCAAGCTCTCGCAAAAGATGTGTAATGAGCTGATGAGCCTGCTGGACGTATCTATAGAGGCGTTGATGATCCGTCTGTTGCCGCTGGCAAAAGTTTTCTCAGTAGCGCCCATCTCCGAATTTCATGTAGGTGCGGTTGCGCTTGCGGCGAAAGGGACTTCCGACACGCAAATAAATCTATACCTGGGCGCCAACATGGAATTCAAAAGCCTGGCTCTGAGCATGACACTCCATTCAGAACAGGTGGCCGTCATGAACGCCTGGCACCGGGAAATCGGTTTCTTAAAAGCGATTTCCACGTCGGAACCCCCGTGCGGGCACTGTCGTCAGTTTCTCAATGAGCTCTTCGCCGGCACTGAATTGATGGTTCTGTGGCCTGTGGGAGAGGGTAACGCCTATCACCGGAACCGGTTATCGGAAATTCTTCCCGAAGCGTTTACCCCGTCTGATCTTGGTAACGACAAATGCCTTATGGCACCATACCCATCGACTCGGAAACTCAGGTTGGTGGGATGTCAATCGGATGACCTGACCGTTTTAGCAGCGCTTTCGGCCGCAGAAGCATCCTATGCTCCCTATACCGAAAATCTTGCCGGCTGTGCGGTTCGGACCCCGGAAGGAGAAGTTGTAAGCGGGAGCTATGTGGAATCTGTGGCCTACAACCCGAGTGTCTCACCGCTTCTTTCTGTAATCCTGCGGTTGAACCTGATGTCGCTCAAGGAAAAGCATGCCATCGACCGCATCGTATTGGTGGAAAAACCCACGCGTATACGTCAAATGGATATTGTCGAAATGCTCATCAGATCATGGGCACCCGGCATCGAACTCGAATATCATATCGCCGAAGAGGAGGAATAAGGATGAACAAACCATTGGCGCAATCCAACATTACACTGGAAACAATGGCAAAAGCCATCGACCACACCGTGTTGAAACCGGACACGACTCCCACCGATCTGGAATTGCTTGCCCAGGAAGCCATGACGCATGGATTCAGAGCTGTGTGCATCAATTCGAGTCATGTTGCAATGGTCTGCAGTATGCTGGAGGGGAGCAACGTCCATGTCTGCTCTGTGGTTGGTTTCCCCCTCGGGGCCATGCATGCCAAAGCCAAAGCATTCGAAGCTGAAACAGCTATTGAAGAAGGGGCCATGGAGCTCGATATGGTCTTGAATATAGGCGCCCTTAAATCGGGGGATTTTAAAACCGCACAAGAAGATATCAAGGGGGTGCGGCAAGTTGCCGGTTCCGACAGAATACTCAAAGTTATCATCGAAGCCTGTCTGTTGACGGAAAAGGAGAAAATGCTGGCGTGTAAAATAGCCATGTCGGCAAATGCGGACTTTGTCAAAACCAGCACAGGTTTTTCCAGCGGGGGTGCAACCATTGAAGACGTCAGATTGATGAAGCAAACCGTCGGCGATACCATGCAGGTCAAGGCCAGCGGCGGCATCAAGGACTGGGATACGGCCGCGGCCATGATCCATGCCGGTGCCAGCCGTATCGGCACCAGCTCCGGCGTGACGATCCTTCAAAACGCACCGAAAAACAATTTATAAAGTGTTGCCTGCAAATAGGGCAAACGCCTATCTTTTGACGATAATATGCTTGCAATAAACTTCCCAAGCAATTATTATCGCTCTGCAAAGGCTTCAATTCGCTGTGTTAATATATTCAGAATAATGAGGAGGAATTATGAGAAGATTTAGATTCATCCACCTGGTTTTGATCGCGATAGCATTAATGATCTGTTTCGGCACCCCGGCAATGGGTGCAAAACTCAAAATCGCCATGGTTACCGATGTGGGGGGTGTCAACGATCAGTCCTTTAACCAATCGGCATGGGAAGGGCTTCAGCGTGCCGAAAAAGATTTCGGCGTCAAAGTGGCATACAAGGAATCCAAGCAGGATGCAGATTATGCTCCCAATATGGAAACGTTGACTGATGCCGGATTCGATCTGATCTGGGGAATCGGTTTTCTCATGGGTGATGCCATCAAATCGACGGCACAAATCAATCCAGACCAGAAGTATGCCATCATCGATTTTGCCTATGGCCCTGAAACCCCCAAAAATGTGACCGGTATCGTATTCCAGGAAGAACAGCCCTCTTTTCTGGTAGGCTATATCGCCGGAAAAATGACGAAAACAAACAAGGTCGGTTTCGTGGGAGGCATCAAATTCCCCCTCATCGAAAGATTCGAATATGGGTATATGGCCGGGGTCAAGATGGCCAACCCCAAGTGTGAAGTCTTGTCTCAATATGCGGAATCCTTTACCGATGCGGCCAAGGGCAAAGCCATTGCCAATAATATGTATCAAAAGGGTGCTGATATAGTCTTCCACGCCTCCGGCGGTGTTGGTGACGGTGTCATCGAAGCGGCCAAGGAAAAGGGTAAATGGGCCATCGGTGTGGACAAGGATCAAAACTTTCTGGCACCGGACAATGTGCTCACTTCGGCCATGAAGCGGGTGGACAATGCTATTTACGATGTAGCACGAAAGCTGAAAGCCGGCCAATGGAACGGTGGCGAAACCGTGGTTTACAATCTTTCCAACGATGGTGTCGGTATCGCCCCAACCTCCCCAAAACATGTCCCTGCCAATATTCTGGCCGAGGTGGATCAATTGACCGCCAGGATCAAAAAGGGAGAGTTCAAAGTACCGTCCACCAAAGTCGAATTTGACGCATTCAAGTTTTAACCCAAATTTATTGATGGCCCGCCGTTTTCAGCGCGGGCCATCAATCTTGTAGCTACGGCAACCTCGGCAATCGCTCAACTTAGTTAAGATCTTTTCCCCATCCCAAAACTCCAACCATACCGGTCAATGTTTTCACGAACCGCCGACCGGTTGATTTTTTTTACAACCGGACTGAACCAGTACCTGCGAAGGAGACACGCATGTGACTACCATCGATTTTTCCCAAAAGGTTGTCGAGATGATCGATGTGGTAAAAAAATTTGGTGATTTCGTTGCCAACGACCGGATCAGTTTAACGGTCCACAAAGGCGAAGTGCATTCACTTTTAGGGGAAAACGGGGCTGGGAAAACAACCCTGGTAAACTGTCTTTACGGCCTCTACCGTCCCACCCATGGCAGGATCTGCATCAAGGGACAGGAGGTCGAAATCAATGATCCCAATGCGGCCATCCAGCACGGAATCGGCATGGTTCATCAGCACTTCATGCTGGTGGAGTCGTTTACCGTCACCCAGAACATCATCCTGGGCAGAGAGACCACCAAAATGATGGGGATCCTTGATATGGCTGCCGCCGAGAAAAAGGTGGCCGAGATTTCCGATCGCTACGGGTTGGCCATCAATCCCCGGGATAAGATCGAAGATATCTCCGTCGGCAGCCAGCAACGGGTGGAGATCCTCAAGGCGCTTTATCGAGGGGCCGAGATTCTGATCCTGGACGAGCCCACCGCCGTTTTGACCCCCCAGGAGATCCAGGAACTGATAGCGATTATCCGCAACCTCACCCAAGAGGGCAAATCCATCATCATCATCACCCACAAACTCCACGAGATCAAACAGGTGGCCGACTATTGCACCATTATAAGAAGAGGCAAATTTATCGATACCGTGGAGGTGAGTAAGGTCACACAGCAAGAGTTGGCTTCCATGATGGTGGGTCGTGAGGTCTCCTTTTCGGTGGAAAAAAAGGACCAGCAAAAAGGGGAGCAGATTCTCGCCATTCAGGATCTAATGGTTGAGGATAACCGGGGCATTGCGGCTGTTAACGGACTCAACCTGGATTTGTACAAAGGGGAAATTCTCGGTATTGCAGGGGTGGACGGCAACGGCCAGTCAGAGCTTGTAGAGGCTCTGACCGGTCTGCGTAAGGTTGCCAAGGGAACCATCACCCTTCATGGGAGGGAGATCACCGGATCGAACCCCAATGAGGTGATCAACAAATGGAACATACGCACCATCCCCGAAGACCGGCAGAAAAGAGGCTTGGTTATGGAGTTCGATGTGGCCGAAAATCTCATTCTGGAGACCTACCACGACACTCCTTTTTCCAAGCACGGGGTGTTGAACCGCGAGAAAATCTATGCATACGCCGATCACTGCACCGAGGATTTCGATATCCGTCCCACGAATCCTTATCTGGCTGCAAAATCCCTCTCCGGAGGGAACCAGCAAAAAGTGATCATTGCAAGGGAGGTGAGCAACGATCCCGAAGTTTTGATCGCTTCCCAACCCACACGAGGTCTGGACGTGGGAGCCATCGAATATGTCCACACTGCACTGGTGAATCAGAGGGACAGGGGTAAGGCTGTATTGCTGATATCCTTCGATTTGGACGAGGTCATGAATGTGTCCGATCGTATTGCCGTCATCTTCGAGGGTAAAATTGTGGGGATTGTCGATGCAAAAGGTGTCGATGAGAATGAAGTAGGTCTCATGATGGCAGGAGGCACCCGATGAATTTGAATGGAGAGGCATTGAAAAGCAAATTCTTGAACGGTTCTCTGGGACTCACCCTGATTTCGATTGCATTGGGATTCCTGTTGGGGGCCATTATCCTGCTTGTGGCCGGTTTCAACCCTTTGGAAGCCTATTGGGTTATCCTCAAAGGGATATTTTCGCGCTCCAAATACGTATCCTACGTGATCATTTATGCCACACCGTTGATCATTACGGGGCTGTCCGTGGCCTTTGCCATGCGTACCGGCCTGTTCAATATCGGTGCCGAGGGGCAATATATCATCGGCGCCATTATGGCCGCCGCCGCAGGCTATTTTTTCAAGCTGCCCTTGATCCTGCACGTAACCGTGGCCGTGGGGCTGGCAATTATCGCTGCTGCAGTTTGGGGCGGACTGGCCGGCTACATCAAGGCCCGCTTCGGGGTTCACGAGGTGATCTCCACCATCATGCTGAACTGGGTTGCCCTTTACCTTTCCAACTTTGTCGTCACCCTGAAGGCCTTTGGCAGCCAGGGGACAGGTAAAACCTATGCCATCCAGTCCACCGCCAGGATCAACCTGTTGAGCGACTGGAAGATCTCCGAGGCCGGTATCGAGTTTATCCGAAGCCATAAGATACTCGGAGATGTGCTCAAGACCCCCATCAATATCGGCTTTGTCTTTGCCATCCTGCTGGCCGTTTTGGTGTGGTACATACTCAACAAAACCACTCTGGGCTATGAACTGCGGGCCGTAGGTTTCAACCCCCATGCGGCTGAAGCCGGGGGAATCAATGTGAAGAAAAGCATGGTGATTTCCATGCTTTTCTCCGGTGGACTCGCCGGAGCGGCGGGGGCCTTTCAGGTGCTGGGGGTCAGCCATCGCATCGCAAAGCTGGCCGCCATGGAGGGCTATGGATTCGACGGCATCGCTGTCTCGCTGATCGGTAACAACACCGGGGCGGGCAGTGTTTTTGCAGGCCTGTTGTTCGGCGCTCTGAAATACGGAGGGTCAAAGATCCAGGATGCCATGCAGGCACCCACCGAGGTGATCAACATTATGATCGGAACCATTATTCTATTTGTGGCCATGCCGAAATTGATACGATTAATCCTGACTATTTTAGAGAGGCGGGCGAAGAACGGATGGAAGCAATCATAAAAGACATCGGATTTATTATCGGGACAACGCTGATGTACTCGACTCCTCTGATTTTCACCTCCCTGGGGGGTGTTATCACCGAGCGCAGCGGCGTTGTCAACATTGGCCTGGAAGGCATGATGTTCTTCGGTGCTTTTGTGGGAGCCGCGGTTGCTTATTACTCTCACAGTCCCTGGCTGGGTTTTGTTTGTGCCGGTTTGGGCGGAGCGCTGCTGGGGTTGATACACGCCATCGCCTGTGTCTCCTTTGCCGCAGAGCAGATTGTTTCCGGAATCGCCATCAACTTCCTAGGGTCCGGCTTGGGCCTTTTTCTGAGCCGTCTGTTCTTTGACGGGGCCACCCAAACCCTTACGATACCGAAGAAGATCCCCTTGCCCATAAGCTTTCTATTTGGAGAGGGAAAACTATTCAAATCATCCGGTTTCATGGATCTCGTATTCAATCGATTTGCCACCGTTTACCTGGCTTTTTTCCTCGTGGCCGTGGTCTGGTTTGTGCTCTATAAGACCAAGATCGGCATGCGTGTTCAGGCTGTGGGGGAGCATCCCGAGGCAGCAGATACATTGGGTATCAGCGTTTACCGTATTCGCTATGGTGCCGTCATGACCTCCGGATTTTTTGCAGGTCTGGGCGGGGCCGCCATGAGCATTGCCGTAGTCTCCCGCTTCAGCAATACTTTGATATCCGGGCATGGCTTCATCGCCCTGGCCGCCATGATTTTCGGTAAGTGGAAGCCCCAGGGCGCCATGCTGGCCTGTCTGCTCTTTGGTGGTGCCAAAGGGGTGGAGATCTATCTCGGTGCCAAGGGTTTCCCGGTTCCTTCCAGCCTCCTGGCCATGCTGCCCTATGTTCTGACTATCATCGTGCTGGTGGGTGTTGTTGGAAAGACCACGCCTCCGGCAGCCATTGGAAGAATTTTCGACAAAAGCGGCAAGTAAGGAGAATTGTTTCCGATGCCGCATAGGCAACAAATAAGTTGCCTTTTTTCGTTTACATGGCATATATTTCAAATCCGGTTGCGGCTCAAATACGATATTGGTTTTTCCTGCTAAATTAGAGGTTGATGTGATACTCAAAGCCACTAATATCACGAAAAAATTTGGAGAGCTCAAAGCAGTGGACGACCTCAGCTTTGACGTGCAGGAGGGGCAGGTATTCGGCATTGCAGGGCCCAACGGCGCTGGAAAATCAACGGTTTACAACCTTATCACCGGTTTCTACTCCTACGAGGGTACCATCGAATTTGACGGTCGTAAACTCACCGGTCTGCCGCCCCATCGTATTGCAAAAACCGGCATTGCCCGTACTTTCCAGATTCCCCAGGTCTTTCCCAGTCTCACGGTTCAAAAAAGCATCAGTGTCGGCAGTCGTTTCGGTGCCAGGGGTGGTCTTGATCCGGCGCATGTGGACGAAGTGATCCGATTTGTTGATCTTGAAACAGAACGTCTTCAGCATACCGACTTGTTGAACCTTTTGGGTAAAAAAAAGCTGATGATCGGGGCCGCACTGGCTACAAAGCCCAAAATTCTCCTGCTCGATGAACCTATGGGAGGATGCAATGCCGGGGAAATCAGGAGCCTGATGGACCTGATTCAACGGATCAACAAAGAGCTGGGCATCACCATTATTATTATCGAGCATTTTATGAAGGTGTTGACCGAACTGACCGAAAAACTGCTGATAATAGAATCCGGGAAAGAGATCTGTTGTGAGGCACCGGAGAAAGTTGTCAACAATCCAAAAGTTATCGAGTGCTACCTGGGCAATTCCTATGCTGATAGTTGAAAAATTGAATGCCTATTACGGCCAGTCACACATTCTGAAAGATGTCTCCATTTCTGTTGAGCGGGGCCAGGTGGTGGTCATCCTTGGGCCCAATGGACATGGCAAGAGCACCCTCTTGAAATCTATTTGCGGAATGGTGGAAAAGACGGATGGTAATGTCACCTATCGAAATCACGAAATCAGTGACATGGCTACCGACAAAATTGTCAACATGGGCCTCACCTATATCGCCGAAAATAGAGAATTATTCCCCTATATGACCGTATTGGAGAATCTCAAGCTGGGGGCTTACTCTAAAAATGCCCGCCCCTATGAAAAGGAAAACATGAAGCGGGTTTTTACCCTGTTTCCCCGTCTGGTGGACCGTCAGAAACAGTTTGCTTCGACCATGAGCGGCGGAGAGGCCCGCATGCTGGCCGTGGCAAGGGGACTAATGTCCAACGCCGATTTTCTGTGTATTGATGAACCCTCTCTGGGGCTGCAGCCCAGTCTGCGGTACGAAATATTTTCTACCATCAAGCAGATCAATGAACAGGGTAAGACCGTTCTGCTGGTGGAACAGAATATCCCCCAGATTGCCGAACTGGCCGACAGAATCTATGTCATGGAAGAGGGCCGCATCTCGTTTGAAGGTAGTAAGGATGAAGCATTCAACAATGAACATTTAAAAGAAATATTTCTAGGAATGTAGCATTTTTTCATTGATGTAAAGCTCCAGTGAAAAATTGAATAACCAATAACCAAAGTACAAATAACAAACAAATTTCAATGACCAAAACTCGAAATTCCAAACCATATGATCTTCCGTATATGCTTTCCGTATTTTGTAATTTGGTGCTTGAATTTTGTCATTTTAGATTGTTCCGAGGGTGCTGAACGGGATCGATTTTACTCTGTCGTAATTGGTTTAGCCTGATATAGCAGGTGAAAATGTATGTTTAGTGAAGATACTATTTTATTATTATATGAAATCACCGATGTGATTATTGCCGGGTTGTCCACCGGTTCCGTATATGCATTGATGGCCGTGGGCATGACCCTGGTCTATGGTGTGACCAAGGCCTTTAATTTTGCCTATGGAGAGTTTTTTAACATGGGTGGCTATTTTGCCTGGATACTGATTTTCGGGCTCGGTCTTCAATTTGGCGGTTATCTGATGATTCTGGTGATTGTGATGCCGCTGATGTTCGTCGTCGGGTATGGATTGGAAAAACTTTTGGTGGCGCCCTTAAGGAAGCGTCAGGACTGGGAAAACAAGGTCATGATGCTGACCCTGGGCCTGTCGCTTTTTCTGTCCAGCTTGTATATGGTGGTCTTCGGTGTAAGCATGAAATCGTTGCCCCCCATCCTGGATGGGACGCTTGAAGTGGGCCAGTTGGTGTTCGCTCACCAGGACATCATGATTTTCATCATGTCCCTGGGTGGTATCCTGCTTTTTGGATGGATGCTCAACAACACCCGCATCGGTATGGCCGTACAAGCCGTGGCCCAGAATCCGGAAGGGGCCAAAATCGTCGGTATTCCACAGGCGCGGATTTTTGCAGCCACCTTTGCCATCTCAACCGTCATGGTGGGTTTTGGCGGAATTTTGTTGAGCCAAAAGTGGTTTATCAACCCCAATTCCGGCGGTATCATCATGGTTAAGGCCTGGGTGGTCACTGCATTCGGTGGCATGGGCTCCATCCGCGGCGGTCTTTATGCCGCTTTCATTATCGGCATGCTGGAGGCGTTCGTGGGCTGGTTGTTCGGCATGAGCTACGGCATTATTGCACTTTTTATTCTTTTGTTGGCGACCCTGGTGCTGCGACCTCAAGGTCTGATGGGAAAAGGCGAGTAGGCTATGCGTTTAAAACATATGGCGATAATAATCGGCGTTTGCTATGGGATCATGGCGATCCTGCCCATTTTTGTGGGGGATGTCCGCTTTATCATGAATATTCTGATCATGTGTCTCATCTGGGCTGTTGTGGCCTCTTGTTGGGATGTCATGATGGGGTTTGCAGGTATCTTCTCATTCGGCCAAGTGGCCTTTTTTGTCATGGGCGCATATTGTTCCGGTATTCTTGCCATCAATCATCATGTGACACCGGTGTTGTCCATCCTGATCGCCGGTCTGTTTACCGCCGGCATGGGCGTTCTTGTGGGGTTGCCCTGTCTTAAACTGGCAGGACCCTATGTGGCCCTGGTGACTTTTGGCGTTCATATGGCCCTGCAGCCGACATTAAGGGGTGAGATCGGCATTGCCCTGGGATCCGGCGGATCTGTTGGACTCCTGACCATACCCCCCATCAGCATGTTCGGCTATACATTCAGCTCGGCCAATATCGTACCGACCTTTTATCTGACACTGCTGGTATCCCTCACTTGCGCACTGATTATTATGTTTATGATTAAATCATACTGGGGCGTTGCGTTTCTGGCCCTTAAAGATTCTCAGGATTTTGCCATGAGCCTGGGCATCAGTGCCTTTAAATACAAATTGATGGTTTTTGCCTTGACCTCTTTTTTAACCGGTATCATCGGGGGTTTTTATGGTCATTTCTACGGGGTGCTCTCTTTCCGTATGCTGGATCTGGATTTATTTAGCATATTGATGGTCATGATGCTGGTGGGTGGCCTTGGGCATTTTCCCGGCGCCATACTGGGCTCTTTTTTGGTGGTCGCAGGCAGTGAGCTCATGGCGCCCCTGGGCGCATACAGGGCCGTAGCCATGGGTGCTTTGGTAGTAATTTTGGTGCTGGCGCTTCCAGACGGCGTTATGGGTTTTTTTCTGAAGCGTTCGGCCAATAAAATTGTATAGCGATTTTATGAAACGCGATCTTGTCGCTCTAATAAAAGTTTACTTTAATTTCAACAAAACAAAAGGGAGGTAATACATGAAAAAAATCAGTCTATTTACATTGGTTATGGCGGGTTGCCTGTTTTTTACTCCTGCGGTCATGGCAGCAGATACCATTCCGGTCGGTGTTCCGATTCCTATGACCGGCTGGGCAGCGGGCTCCGGCTCAGACTATTTCAAAGGCATCAAAATGGCCATTGACGAGATAAATGAATCAGGCGGATTGCTGAATAAACAGCTTGAGATTATCCGCTTTGATTCCAAAGGGTTTGAGCCTGAAGTGGTCATGCAGGCGGCCGATTATCTGTGCGGCCAAAAGAATGTGGCTTCAGTGCATGCCGGTTGGGCTGGATGGGGCCAGGATGTTCGCGCTTATGGAAAATATGACGCGCCGTTTTTTGCCGATGACGGCTCCCAGGCGGCTGTGGACATCTTCAATGAAGACCCGGCTAAATATTACAATATCTATCAGACGACCGACGTAGGCGTCGAGCAGGCCAAGAGCATGTTTCGTGCGCTGATGGCGCTTCCCTACAAATACCCCAATAAAAAGGTTGTTATTATCAATACCGACGATTCTTGGGGCCTTGAAGTAGGCGATACGCTGAATAAAAGTTTTACAGACAAAGGCTGGAAAGTGGCTAAACGGGAGACCGTGCCCTACGGTACCAACGAATGGGGTGTGATTATTTCCCAGATCCGCAGGATCAAACCGGCTCTCATCCACATTGAAATCCCCAGTGGACAGGAAAATATCACCTTCATCCAGCAGTTTCTTAAAAAACCCTCCAACTCTATCATCAGTCTTGGCTGGGGCGTTACACCACGTGAAGTGGTGGACACCCTGGGTACGTTAGCCGATGGTATTGTGGGCGAAATGCCCAGCGGGCTGCCCGGACCCAAGGCTCCCAATGCAGCCGGACAGGCCTGGGTAGATAAATTCGTCAGCCTCTACAAGCATCAGGTCCCGGCCGGAGCCTGGATCGCCTACACCGCTGTTAAGGCATGGGCCAATGCGGTGGTCAAGGTGGGAGATGCCTATGATTTCAAAGCCGTAAATGCCTATATTCAGAAACACGGCTATGAGGCCGAGATGGGGCTTATCAAATGGGATAAATCAAATGTTCTACGTGCTCAATCGGGTGCGCCGGTGGTACACTACCAGGTTCAAGGTGGTGAATTGCAGCCGATCTTCACCGATCCGCCGCTGACATCGTATCCGGGAACGACGTTTAAGAAGCCGCGCTGGATTAAGTAGCAGTAGAAGGCAAATTAATGCTTTGGTTTTTATCTGGTTAGCCCGGACATTCAATGAAGCGTTCGGGTTAACCAGTACATTTTTACTTAAGATCATTGGGGACGGGTATTCATATATTACTATAGCCTCTACCTGTTATAATAATTGATAACTATAGTAATATATGAATACCCGTCCCCAAATCCTTGTATGAACTTGGATGCGAAAACCATGGCCCATACAGTTGAACATTTCGCCTACCAGCGATTGACCGAGCGGCTGAACCGCTTCCCCCAGGGTGCACCCCCATCCGAACTGCTGACGAAAATCCTGATGGTGTTGTTTGACAGGAAAGAAGCCGAACGGGTTTCCCTGCTTCCCATCAGGCCTTTTACCGCAAGTCGCGCCGCGCGGATCTGGTGCCTACCCGAAAGCGAAACCCGTAAAATCCTTGACAGTCTGGCTTCTAAGGCCCTGCTGGTGGATTTTGAAGTCACGGGAGAGATGCAGTATGTCCTACCGCCTCCCATGGCAGGTTTTTTTGAATTCTCCATGATGCGTATCCGTGACGATATCGATCAGAAATTGCTGGGGGAGCTTTTCTACGAGTATCTCAATGTAGAGGAGGACTTTATAAGGGATCTCTTTACCCGGGGTCAGACACAGCTTGGGCGTGCCTTTGTTCATGAACCGGTTTTATCGGTGGAGAATGCCCTGCATGTTCTTGACTTTGAACGGGCAAGCAGCGTGATTGAGAATGCCACGCACAGGGGCATCAGCATGTGTTATTGCCGGCACAAGATGATGCACAAAGGCAGAGCCTGTGATGCACCCATGCACATCTGCATGACCTTCAATACGTCCGCTGAATCCCTGATCCGGCACGGCCACGCACGGGCAGTGGATGTTTCGGAAGGGCTGGAATTGCTGGGCAAGGCACACGAATCCAATCTGGTTCAGTTTGGGGAAAATGTACGCCAGGGGGTTAATTTTATTTGTAACTGTTGCGGGTGCTGCTGTGAGGCCATGATCGCGGCCCGGCGTTTTGCGGTCATGCAACCAATTCACACCACCAATTTTTTACCGGAAGTTCAAGAGGGCAGCTGCACTGGGTGCGGTAAATGCGTTGCACTCTGCCCGGTGGAGGCCATGACCCTCGTATCCGCCAATGATCCGCACAGACCGAAGAGAAAGGTAGCCAGGGTCGACGAAGACCGCTGTCTAGGCTGCGGGGTTTGTGTGAGAGCCTGTACAAAAAGTAAATCTCTTGCCCTGGTATCCCGATCCCAACGGGTGATTACACCTTTGAATGGAACGCACCGGGCCGTGGTGATGGCACTGGAACGGGGTAAACTTCAGCATCTGATTTTCGACAACCAGGTGCTCTGGTATCATCGTGCCTTGGCTGCTGTTCTGGGCGCTATTCTTCGCCTGCCACCCATCGACCGGGCGTTGGCCACCCAACAGGTAAAATCGCGCTATCTGGAGGCGCTGGTGGAGCGTTTCTCTATTGCGTGATGATATCATGATAGTACCTCTACTATGTCGGATTGGGGACGGGTATTCATATATTACTATTTTCGGGAAAATAACAATGAAAGTAGCCTATAGTAATATATGAATACCCGTCCCCAATAGTTCCTGTAATCCGGCAGCTAATAATGAAGGTATTGTTTCATAAAATCGTGTTGTGATTTTATTTCAAGCCGCTTTTTAGCAGTGCTTCCGCCAGGGAACCTTGAATGATTGGTTTTTTTTCGGGTTTCCGATATTTATCTGGTTTTGGCCTGCTTGGGCGATGCTTCTGCTTCGGGGTTTCAGATTTTTTCCGGGTGCTTTTTTCCATGGGATCAACGGATTTTTTCATGGAAAGGGATATCCGGTTTCTACCCATATCGATTTCGAGTACGGTTACGGTGACCTTTTGCTGAACCTTGACGATGTCGGCTGGGTTTTTCACGAATCGATCCGCCATCTGACTGATATGAACGAGGCCATCCTGGTGGACGCCGATATCTATGAATGCGCCGAAGGCCGTTATGTTCGTTACGATACCGGGAAGTTGCATGCCTTTACGAAGATCACCGATTTTTTCAATGCCGTCGGTGAATGAAAAAGCCTCAAATGTTTCTCTTGGATCGCGTCCGGGTTTGGCCAGTTCATCCAGAATGTCATTCAATGTGGGGATGCCGACAGTCGCTGTTACATAGCGGGGTAGATCGATCTGATTTCGCAAATCAGATTTTTTCATCATTTCGGTAACAGACGTGCCCAGGTCTTTGGAAATGGCGTCAACGATATCATAGCTTTCAGGATGGACTGCGCTGGTATCGAGGGGATTCTCGCCGTCCATGATGCGCAGAAAACCTGCCGATTGCTCAAAAGCCTTGGGCCCCAGACGCGATACCTTGAGGAGTTGTTTCCGGTTCCGGAAGGGGCCACTGGTGTCACGATGGAGGACGATGTTTTTGGCAATTCCGGCATTTAAGCCTGACACATAGGTCAACAGCTGGGCACTGGCCCTGTTCAAGTCAACGCCTACACTGTTGACGCAGCTCATCACAACGTCGTCGAGGGTCTGCTTGAGGGATGTCTGGTCGACATCGTGCTGATACTGGCCGACACCGATGGATTTTGGATCGATTTTCACGAGTTCGGCCAGGGGGTCCATCAGCCGTCGTCCGATGGATACGGCTCCACGTACGGTAAGATCGTGATCCGGAAACTCTTCACGGGCCACTTCTGATGCAGAATAGACCGATGCACCACTTTCATTGACCATGAGCACCTGAGTCATTTCTGGTGGCAGGGCCGCCTTGACAAAGGCCTCGGTTTCTCTACCTGCAGTGCCGTTTCCTACTGCAATGGCTTCGGTTTGAAACTGTTTGCACAGGGATTGTAATTTAGCGGTATCTTGAATTGCTTTTTGCTGCGACATGTGCGGATAGATCGTATCGTGATGCAGAAGTGTTCCCTGGCGATCCAGACAGGCAACCTTACACCCTGTTCTGAATCCCGGATCAATTCCCATTACGCGTTTTGCTCCCAACGGCGGTGACAACAGCAGCTGCCGGAGGTTTTCCGCGAAAACCCTTATCGCTTCGTTGTCGGCACGCGTTTTCGTATGCATACGGGTTTCTGTTTCCATGGAATGGGACAGGAGTCGCTTGTACCCGTCAATGACAGATAGTTTGACCTGAGCCGAATCTGCCGCATCACCCTTGACAAACAGATCTTCCATTATGGCAATGGCGTCTTCTTCTGCAGGTGAAATGTCCAGGATAAGAACGTTTTCTTTTTCTCCACGCCGCATGGCCAGCATCCGGTGAGACGGTACTTTGGCGATCGGTTCTTCCCATTCAAAATAATCCTTGAACTTGGCGCCGGCTTCCTCCATGCCGATGACAACCCGGCTCTTTATCCTGGCCTTGGTAAAAAAGAGGTTTCGCATCCGGGACCGCGTCTCCTCGTTTTCATTGATGAATTCGGCGATAATATCCCGGGCGCCGGCAAGGGCGTCCTCTATGGTTTCAACCTTTTTTTCAGGATTGATATAATGGATCGCTTCCTGGGATGGATCAATGTTGTTCTGCTCCAGGATCAGATGCGCCAGGGGTTCGAGGCCTTTTTCCTTTGCTATGACAGCTTTCGTTCGCCGTTTCGGTTTGAAAGGCAGGTAGATATCTTCGAGCACCACCATGGTCTTAGCTTCCAGAACCTTTTGGTGGAGTTCATCTGTCAGGTGCCCATGTTTTTCAAGAGATTTCAGGATGGCCGCCTGTCTCTCACGAAGATCCTGCAACTGGTGGAGCCTGTCCCGTATAGCTGTCACGGCAACTTCATCCAGGCTTCCTGTGACTTCTTTTCGATAGCGTGCGATAAATGGAATGGTAGATCCATCCGAAAGGAGCGTGGCCACGGCGCCCACTTGTTGGTCCTTGATGCTGAGTTCGCTTGCGATGGTGGTGATGGATGTGTCTGTGTGCATGATTTCCTGGTCTTTCTATAAGCTAACTAAAAAATCCTATTTTATAGATGGCTTATAAAAACTGTTTTAAATATATTTCCGGGTACGGTCCCCGGTGCAAGCTCCTCTATCGGAAACCAGTGCTTTTGTAAAGGGGGAAGGGAAGAGATGGTCACTTGAATTTGGCCGAGTTCAAGGTATGACGTTGTGAGGCGGAAAGAACAGCTTTACGCATACGCAACGAGCGGGGGGTCACTTCTAACAGTTCGTCTTCACGAATGAAGCTGATGGCAAATTCGAGGGTGAGCGGCTTGATGGGGGAAAGGATAACAGCTTCATCTTTTCCCGAGGCACGCATGTTCGTAAGTTTTTTTTCCTTGCAGGGGTTCACGTTAATGTCCTGACTCCGGTTGTGCTCACCGACGATCATCCCCGCGTAGGTCGGGTCACCCGGTTCGATGAAGAGTCGTCCCCGGGGTTCGAGGTTAAACAGGGCATAGGCTACCCCCGTTCCGGTCCGGTCCGCAACAAGGGATCCGGTGAATCGACTGGAACAATCTCCCCTGTATTCACCGTATCCATCAAAAATAGAGTTCAGGATACCGGTGCCACGAGTATCGGTGAGGAACTCATCCCGGTAGCCGATCAAGGCTCTCGATGGGATGGAAAATTCAAAACGTACGCGGCCGGTGCCGTTATTGATCAGGTTGATCATTTTGCCTTTGCGGAGAGAGAGTTTTTCAACCACGATACCCAGAAAGGATTCTTCACAATCCACGAAAAGTTTTTCAATGGGCTCCAGTTTTTTACCTTTTTCATGCCGAAAGATGACCTCGGGTTGTCCTACGCAGAATTCAAAGCCCTCGCGCCGCATGGTTTCAATCAAGATAGCAAGCTGAAATTCCCCCCTTCCTTTGACAAGAAAGCTGTCACGGTCATCGGTTTCAGCCATCTGGATCGCTACGTTGAGAAGGGTTTCCTTTAGCAGCCGTTCACGGAGACGGCTTGACTGGACATATTTGCCTTCCTGGCCACCGAATGGCGAGGTGTTGACCGAAAACTTCATGGAAACTGTCGGCTCATCGACCCGGATTCTGGAAAGTGCCCTGGGATGTTCGTGATGGCAGATGGTGTCACCGATCTTGACATTTTCGATACCGGCGATGACGACAATATCCCCGGTTTGGACTTCATCCACACCGGTTAGTGTCATCCCCTCATAGATCTGTAGTTTGGAGACCTTCAACGGAATATTCTGCCCATTCTCTCCGATACAGACCAGTCTGTCGCGTGAGCGGGCACTGCCATTAAATATTTTTCCCACCGCGAGCCTTCCCAGGTAATCAGAATAACTGAGATCCGAAACACGCATCTGGAACGGTGCTCCTGGGTCGTAGGAGGGACCGGGTATTTCCTGGAGAATGGTGTCAAACAACAGGTCCAGATTGCGGCCTTCCTCATCCGGTTCTTTGATTGCGATACCATCACGACCGATGGCATAAACAAGAGGGAAGTCGAGCTGTTCATCCGTAGCTTCCAGATCGATGAGAAGATCATAGATTTCATCGAGAACGGCATGTGCGCGGGCATCCTGGCGATCGATTTTGTTGATGACAACCACGATTTTCAGCCCTGCCGCCAGAGCTTTTTTGAGAACGAAACGGGTCTGCGGCAGGGGACCCTCGGATGCGTCCACCAGCAGAATGGCACCGTCAGCCATGGAAAGGGCGCGCTCAACCTCGCCACCGAAATCGGCATGGCCGGGCGTGTCGATGATGTTGATTCGCACACCTTTCCATACGGCCGAACAGTTTTTGGCCGCGATGGTGATGCCGCGTTCGCGCTCGAGATCCATGGTATCCATGAGTCTGTCGTCCATAACCTGGCTGTCTCTGAAAAGGCCGCTTTGACGAAACATGGCATCCACGAGTGTTGTTTTGCCATGATCGACATGGGCAATAATGGCAATATTTCTCAGGTGGTTGTTTTGTTGAGGTGTTTCCGGCATTTGTTTTATCCTTGTCCTGTTTTGTAAAAAAATAAAAAGCATGACCGGGCACCGGTGGTGATCCGGTAATGCTTTTTGTGATCAAGCTTTAACCTGAAGATAAGGCTTTTCGCACCAATTGCAAGGGGTGTGAAATGGATGAACGGGATAACGATTCCAAGGTTGTAAGTTCCTTAAATCCGAAGCACGAAATTCGGATTTAGAATTTATCACACGCTGAATGTGTATAATATTAATCCCTTATAGGGTTGAATCAGTGCCAGGCCCTTTGGACCCGGGTATGTACGTGCATCATCCTTTGATCACGGCGACGATCCGTTCAAGAGCCTCCATGAGAAGGGACCGTGGGCAGGCAATGTTGATGCGTTCGTATCCATCCCCTTCGGGTCCGAAAAGGCTTCCTTCATCGAGAAAGACACGGGCCTGATTCAGGAAGAGGTTTCTGAGTTGATGCTTGTCCAGGCCAAGGGATCGACAGTCGAGCCAGACAAGATAGGTCCCCTCGGGGTGAATGACCCTGATTTCCGGGATCTCACTATCAAAAAAGTTGATCAAAGCATCGAGATTGGCTTTCAGATAATGCAGGAGATCTTCAAGCCAGGGCTCTCCTTCTTCATATGCAACCCGGCATGCTGTCACGCCGAAGGGATTGAGCCCGAATAAGCCATTGGCGAGAAGGCTTTCTTTGAACTTTTGACGGATCTTTGTGTCTGGAATGAAGATGTTGGAGGTTTGAAGGCCGGCCAGGTTGAACGTTTTGCTCGGTGCGGTGCAGACAACAGTGTTTTCTTGAAAGGCGCTGTCTGCCACGGCAAAGGGAGAGAAAGTCACACCCGGATAGACCAGGTCCCCATGGATCTCATCTGAAATGACCCGTACATGGTTGCGCAGACAGATGTGGCCGAAGCGTTGGGTCTCTTCCCGTGTCCAGACGCGGCCAACAGGATTATGAGGGCTGCATAGAATGGCCAGTTTGACATCCGGATCGGCTGCCTTGGTTTCCAGGTCATCATAATCCATGCGATATTGGCCGTCAGTCATTACAAGCGAGTTTGATACGATCCGGCAACCATTCTTTTCAATGGCACTGAAAAAAGGATAGTAGACGGGCCGTTGAATCAGAATCTTGTCTCCTGGTTGGGTAAGCGTCCGTACCAGCAGATGAAGTGCCGGAACCACCCCCTGGGTGGTCACAATCCATGATTCTTCAACGTGCCATCCATGTCGCTTTTTCATCCAGCCGGTCACGGCTTCCAGGTAGGCTTGGTCGGGTTGTGTATAACCGAAAATACCGTGTTGGGCACGTTTCTGCAGGGCTTTAATAACCGGTTCAGGGCTTGGGAAATCCATGTCTGCCACCCACATTGGCAGGACCCGGTTGCTGCCGAAACAGGCATCGGTTCTATTCTTTTTGGACGGGTCTTCCGAGTCTAGGACAAATTCCCACTTGACGGAACCGGTATGGCGGCGGTCTATCTTGATATCGAAGTTTGTCGGCATGGTTTTTCCCCTTTATTTTTTTGCCATGGTTATGGCATGCGGGCAAGGTGAAATCAAGCGGACTTCTAGCATAACTCAACTTTCGGGGTCCAGCGAACACGAAATGAATAATCCCCTGGCGCTTTGCGAACTCGCCATTGGATCACCCATTTCGCTCTATCGATGGTGAAACCTGAAAGTTGAGTTAAATAAGAAAATTGCAGAAAGGCGCATCCCATGATACTATGCCCCGCATCGATATATAATCAATATGCTATGAGACCCAATTGCTCGGCCTCGACGACGTTCAATTATTGAAAGGTTGATAAATGAAAGCGCCACTTCACTGTCTTAAGCGATACATTCCCTGGATGATAGCGGGCGGTATTGCTTTATTGTACACGCCATTCCTCTATGCCGCAGAATCAGGATCGCAACCCATCTCATGGTTTTTTCTCTGTGTCAGCATGCTGGGCGGACTGGCGCTATTTCTCTATGGCATGGAAAAGATGAGCACCGGCCTGAAACGAACCGCCGGCAACAGGATGCGCTCCATACTGGCGGCACTGACCAGAAACCGTGTCATTGCGATGTTTGTAGGCGCATTCATTACCATGGTCATCCAGTCAAGCAGTGCCACCACGGTGATGCTGGTCAGTTTTGTTCAGGCGGGTCTGATGACCTTTGTCCAGTCCATGGGGGTTATTCTGGGAGCTGACATCGGTACTACCGTCACGGCGCAGTTGATCGCATTCAAGTTGACGGACTATGCATTGCTGATGATCGCCCTTGGATTCTCACTGCATATGTTCGGGAAAAGGGGAATGACAAAAAATATCGGTGATGTGATCATGGGCTTCGGTATTCTCTTTTTCGGCATGAAACTTATGAGCGATGCCATGAATCCTCTGAGAACGTATGCCGTATTTATCGACACCATGAGAGAAATGGAGAACCCGTTCCTCGGAATTTTAATCGGGGCCCTGTTTACGGCGCTGGTCCAGAGCAGCAGTGCCACCACCGGTGTGGTCATTGTCCTGGCTCAGCAAGGTCTTCTGACCCTCGAAGCCGGGATCCCGCTGGTATTCGGCGCCAATGTCGGCACCTGCATCACAGCAGGGCTGGCCTCTATCGGTACCTCGCGTGAAGCCAAGCGGGTAGCTCTGGCGCATGTCATTTTTAAACTGGCAGGTGTGCTGCTTTTTGTTTTCTGGATACCATGGTTTGCAGATTTCATCCGGATGATCGCGGAAAGATTCGACTCCGGAACTGCGCGCCAGATAGCCAATGCCCATACCATTTTCAACGTTGCCCTGGCTCTGATTTTTCTGCCCTTCACCGAATATTTTTCCAGGCTTGTTGTCGGAATTCTTCCTTACGAAGAGAAATCGAAAGATGTTACTATGACCACCAAATACCTGGACGAGGAGAGTATTTCCACACCAGCCGTAGCTCTGGATCTGGCCCGGGCGGAAGTGGCCAGGATGGCCAAGCTGGTATGGCGAATGCTGGCCTCCATTATTATTCCCTTCATGTCGGATGAGAAGTTGATCGAAAAAGAGGTTTCAGACCCGGAGGAAAAGGAGTTCCTCATACGGGAAATCCCTAGTACGGATGCGTGGCGGTCAGACCTGACGCTCCTCCAGGGTATTGACATGCGAGAAGAAAAAATTGATTTTATCGAAGAAAAGATCAGGGAATATCTTTTCAAGGTAACGGCTCAGGGCGTGGCCCCTGAACAGACCAACGAAGCGTTTGGTATGATTTCCATAGCAAGTGATTTGGAGAGTCTGGCCGACCTCATTCACCGCAATATGGTGCCCCTTATCGCCAAGAAAAAAGATCTCATGATCGATTTTTCTGAAGAGGGCAAAGAGGAAATTCTGATCTATCACCAGAAAGTCTGCCGGCGGATTGAACTCCTTAAAGATTCTTTTACGGAAATGGATGTCGATACGGCCAGGGACATCATGTCCAGCGAGCGGTCGTATCTGGACCTGGAAGAGCAGTACCGGGCCAGACATCTCGAACGCATACGCAAGGAACAGGTGGAATCTGCCAAGACCCACGAGGTCCACATGGAATTGATGGATCTGCTGAAGCAGATCGTGGTTTACTCGAGCAACATCGCCAAAACGTTTCTAGTGAAGTGCCAAGCCAACAAGAACTAGGTTTCAAGGGTCGGAGGTCTGGAGGGGAAACAGACGGTTTTAAGTTTTAAGTGTTAGGTTTTAGGTTAAGCCGTCAGCTATTAGCAACAATCAATTACGCGCGCAGCGCTAATGTCGCCCGAAGGGCTAATGACCATCAATGTCAGCCGAAGGCGTAATATCGCCCGCAGGGCAAAAGGCACCTAACAGCCTACAGTCTAAATCGCTAAAAAGCTAAGAAGGGTTCAAGGCAAATGCTTACGGTGAGAAATAGGAATCAGCTACAAAAAAATATCACGTGCTCACACAGGAGAAAAACATGATAACACTTATTGTGATCGGCGGTATCATTCTGGTATTGGTTGTCATCGTGGCGGGAATTTATAACGGGCTGGTCACAGGGCGCAATCGTTATAAAAATGCTTTTTCCCAGATTGATGTACAACTGAAGCGGCGATACGATTTGATTCCCAACCTCGTAGAAACAGCCAAGGGGTATATGAAACATGAACGGGAGACCTTGGAAGCGGTCATTACTGCTCGCAACAGCGCCGTGAACGCAAATCAGCAGGCGTCCGGAAACCCGGGTGATCCAACAGCCATGAAAGCGCTTGCCGGCGCGGAAGCTGCGCTGACCGGAACGCTGGGTCGTCTTTTTGCTCTGGCAGAAAACTACCCGGATCTCAAGGCCAATGAGAACATGATCCAGCTTCAGGAAGAACTGACGTCCACGGAAAACCGTGTCGCCTTTGCCCGGCAGGCATTCAACGATGCCATCACCGAATTTAATACGAGTTGTGAAAAGTTTCCCGCCAACCTGATAGCCGGATCGTTCGGTTTCCATCCGGCCGAACTTTTGGAATCAACCGAATCACCCGAAGAACGAAAACCGGTAAAGGTGTCTTTCTAAGATGGATTTTTTTGCCCAGCAGGATCAATCACGGACACGGTCTCTATATCTGACCTTCCTGTTTATACTGGCGGTCATCTTTGTGGCGGTGGCTGTTTTTTTTGCGGTGCAGCTGGCCTTCTATCTGTCCATGGACAAGCTGAGCATTTCCAGGAACGGGTTCAAATGGTTTGACGCCCAGATGTTCTTGTTGGTGACATTCGTGGCGGTGGGCATTATTACGGTGGGAAGTCTATTCAAGATGCTGCAGCTGAAAAAAGGGGGAAGCTATGTAGCGGAGCACCTTGGTGGTAGGCGGGTAAACCGTTTGTCTGCCGACAAAGACGAAAAAAGACTGCTCAATGTGGTGGAGGAAATGGCCATCGCATCCGGTGTGCCGGTACCCCAGGTGTATCTTATGACGGAGGAGGAAGGCATCAACGCGTTTGCGGCCGGCTATACGCCTGGGGATGCCGCGATTGCCGTCACGCGTGGCTGCCTCTCGACGTTGAACCGCGAGCAGTTGCAGGGGGTGATCGCCCATGAATTCAGCCATATCTTGAATGGCGATATGCGTTTGAATATACGCCTGATCGGTTTTTTATACGGTATCATGGTGATTGCGATTGTGGGCCGGAGCGTCCTGTGGAGCAGCAGAAGGTCGGGAAGTAAAAAGGGAGGCGGGCAGACAGCACTCCTGGCCCTGGCGTTGGTGGTGATCGGATATGTGGGTCAGCTTTTTGGCCGGATCATCCAGAGCGCGGTCTCACGACAGCGGGAATTTCTTGCAGATGCATCTGCTGTCCAGTTTACGCGAAACCCGGGCGGCATTGCCGGAGCCTTGAAAATTATCGGTGGATTCAGCAAAGGCTCCAGGATAGAGTCTCCCAACGCACATGAAGCCAGTCACCTTTTTTTTGGTACGGCGATCCGTTCTTTGTTTGCAACACACCCACCCCTGGATGAAAGAATCCGCAGAATCGAACCCGGGTATTCCAGCCGCGTGAATGAATCCGAATCGTTATCCGAGACGGTTCCCGGAGGGCGATTCGATTCGTCGGTATCCATGATGGCAGCCGATTCAGGAGAAGCCAGGCAATACATCGGCCACATGACACCCCGGCATGTAGACTACAGCTCCCAGCTCTTGTCTGCGCTTCCGGGTAAGATACGGGATGAGCTGGATGACCTGCTGGGGGCCACGGCAATTGTCTGCGGTCTCTTGCTGGACAGCGATCTAAAGGAAAGAGATCGCCAGATCAAGGTGTTGAAAAAAACGGCACCGGTTGAAGTCGTTCGCCAGACGCTGATTCTCGAAAAAGAGATAAGAAGCTTGAAACCTGTTTTTTACCTTCCTGTTTTGGAACTGGCCATCCCGACGCTCAGAGGTATGTCAGCAGCACAGGTTGCAGGGCTGAAACGCTATATTCAGGTTCTGGTAGAGGCGGACGGCAAACTGACCCTGTTCGAGTTCGTATTGGAGAAGATTGTGACGCATCAGCTCGGCATGGTTTACAGCCATTCGAAAAGGCAGACTATCGTTAAACGAATGGACCTTCTGCTGCCGCAGATGGTCAACCTGCTGTCCGTGCTTGCAAAATCGGGAAACAAGGATATTCAGGAGGCGGAAAAAGCGTTTAAGGCAGGATTTGAACAGGTAAGATCGGCAGGGGTAACACGCAAGGAATCGATGTCGGAAACCGTATCTTTCAAAGAGGTCGATGTTGCTCTCAATCGTTTGGCACTGGCCGCTCCAAGCATTAAACGCGTTATCTTCGATGCCTGTTGCGCGTGTGTTTTGTTCGATACAAAAGTCTCGATTCCGGAAGCGGAACTCTTGCGGGCCACGGCTTCGGTCATGGACATTCCCGTGCCGCCGTTTCTTTTTCACCCCATAAAATCGTAGAGACGATTTTATGAAACGCGACGTTGTCACTTCTTTGTAGAACGTTTTTGCAGGTCTAAAGACCCGCACTACATTAAATGGAACTACGTATCGCTTTAAGTTAATGATATTTGGTTTAAAGGAATGAAGCATGTCAAAGCCAATGGATAATTCAGATTCACAGCTTCCGATTCATTTTGAGGATACATCCATTGCGTTTCAGCATAAATCCGACAGAGACCTGCAGTTGTCGTATCTGATTTTCCTGCTGACCAAGCGCCCCTTCCTGGTAAAATTTCTGTCAAGAGCCGCCAAACTGTCCCTTTCCATGGGGCTTCCCGTCAAACCACTCATCAAGGCCACTGTTTTTAGGCAGTTCTGCGGCGGCGAGACCCGCCGCGAATATCAGAAAGTAATCGCGCAACTGGGTAGATCGGGTATCGGCGCTATCCTGGATTATTCTGTGGAAGGGGGTGGGGACGAAGCCGGCTTTGAAGAAACAAAGAATGCGATTTTGCAGACCATCCGACAGGCGGGGTCGGATAAGAACATTCCCTGTGCCTGTATGAAAATGACCGGTATTGTCGCTGAATCACTGCTCGAAAAAATGACAGCCGGGGGTGCCTTGTCAAAAGAAGATGAACCGGCCTGGGAATGCTTGAAGCAACGCCTGTCTGACATCTGTAAGCAGGCTGAAGAAGGTGGCACACCCATCTACATCGATGCGGAAGAGAGTTGGATCCAGGGTATCATCGATGATCTGGCTGAAGAGATGATGTTGATTTTCAACCAGAAAAAAGCCATTGTTTTCACAACATTACAAATGTACCGCACGGACCGGGTCGACTATTTTAAACGATTGATCGAAAATGCTCGACGCAATGCTTTTCTGCTGGGAGTTAAAATCGTTCGAGGCGCCTACATGGAACAGGAAAGGGAACGGGCCAGGCACTGGGGGCACCCGTCGCCCATCTATCCGGATAAGCCGGCAACCGACCGGTCTTTCGACGAAATATTGCGTTTATTCATGGATCATATCGATGTGGTGGAGATTTGTGTCGGGACCCACAATGAAACCAGTTGCAAGTTACTGGCAGACTTCATGGCTGAGAGGGGTATCCCCAACGACCACCCGCACGTCTATTTTTCACAGCTATACGGCATGAGCGATCATATCAGCTACAAACTGGCCGATGCCGGATACAACGTGACCAAGTACCTGCCCTTTGGCCCGGTGGCATCGACGCTGCCGTATCTGGCCCGGCGGGCCGAGGAAAATACGGCCATTGCCGGTCAGATGAGCAAAGAACTCGAAATTATTGTCAGGGAGCGGCAGCGGCGGAGGGCTGCCGGGTAAAAAGATCTTTAGTTGCAACCTTGAGGTAGAGGTTGTCACGAGACTTTCGAAGATTTCTAAACCCTCGGCGAACACCCACACCGTCCGACTTGACAGGATGGCTGGTTTTGTGTTATATTATGGACAGTTGCGTTTTTTTCGACACATAAAGGGACAAGACAGACTGGAGGTAGATTACTATGGAAGGTGTTCCATTTCCGGACAATGGTGGCAGACGAATATCAGAAGACAGGCGGCAGACAGCAGCCCCCGGGTATTCACCCGAGAAAAGATCCGATCAAGATCGCAGGAC
>QMMS01000018.1 GCA_003647375.1 Deltaproteobacteria bacterium | reverse complement strand
CTTACATCAGCGCATGACAATGAAAATCCAATATGAAAACCCGGCCATTTGGCAGCCATACCTGTTTAATCTTATGGCCGGCGCTGATGTTAGGAGCCCTTGCGGCGAGTTCGCAAAGCGATAGGGGATTATTCATTTCGCGTTCGCTGAATCCAGAAAGTTGAGTTATAACGTTCAACATGGGACATCTTAGCTTATATGGCATAACATATCAATAAGTTATTATAGCCGAGTGTTGTCCAAAACTGATTTTCTTTAATTTTGCATATTATAAACAATCCAAAACATCGTTTCTGCGGTTCAACAGGCGCTGCCGCTCAACTTAGGTTGAACTAATAGCTTGAAAATATAATATGTTGATCTATAATTATTAAACTGGCTTTTCCATTCTATCTGTACAAACTCATTAAACGCATCAGGCCAATGCCTGGAGTCGGCTGGAGACAAGTAAAACCTTGAGAATCATCAGCGGTACCCTAAGAGGAAAAAAACTCCACCCCTTTCATGGTAAAGGCATTCGCCCCACCTCCGATCGAACGAGAGAAGCCATATTCAACATTCTATCTGATCGTGTCCGTGGTGCAGTTGTTTTGGATTTATTTGCCGGCAGCGGGGCGTTAGGAATAGAGGCACTGAGCAGGGGCGCCGACATGGCCACCTTCATCGACGTGGCACCTGCCGCTGTTTTACTGCTGGAAAAGAATCTGCGTTCGTGTTGTCTCGAAGAACGTGCCCGGGTTATTCCATGGGATATTGAGCGTAACCTGAACTGTCTGCAAGCACATGGCCTCCAGTATCATCTAATCTTCCTGGATCCGCCATACCACAGAGGCATGGCACTGACGGCTTTAACGCATCTGAAAAAAAGTCAGGCCATGACACCGGGAGCATGCCTTGTCCTGGAGCATGGCGAGGCCGATGAACTTCCCATGCCTTTAGCCGACTTTGAACTCTTGGACCAGAGAAAGTATGGAAAAACCCTTGTCTCTTTTTTGAGTTATATGGTATAATTTGTTTTTTTTTGGTGAAGGGATACATCGTCTAACAACTTGTTATTATAATTGATTCATAATGGAGGCTGAAAACGAATGAGAAAAATTGCAATCTATCCAGGCTCTTTCGATCCAATTACCAACGGCCACCTCGATATCGTTGAAAGAGGGCTTTCCATCTTCGATAAAATCATCGTGGCTATTTTGTTGAATCCATCAAAAGAATCTTTTTTTTCCGTAGAAGAACGTATGGAAATGCTGCAGATCAGCATGAAAAAATTTACCAACGTCGAATTCGATACCTTCGACGGACTCCTGGTGGACTACGCCCACAAGCAAAAAGCCCACGCCATTTTACGGGGTATGCGAGCTGTTTCTGACTTTGAATATGAGTTCCAGTTGGCCTTGATGAACCGGCGACTGAGACGCGAGATTCAAACCGTATTCCTGATGACCGGCCTACGCTGGATATTCACCAGCTCGTCGATTATCAAGGAAGCCGCTCAATTCGGCGGTGACATCAACGACATGGTACCGCCGATCGTCAATAAAAAACTACAAAAAAAATATGCTGAAAAAACTGTCCAAGGGAAATAATATGAAAATATCCATATCAAAAAATGCACAGGTGGTTCTGGAAAAGCGCTATCTGAAAAAAGACGATAGCGGCAAGGCCATTGAATCACCGGAAAACATGTTTCAACGGGTCGCCAGAAGCGTGGCCGAAGCAGACAGACTGTTTGACCCTGATGCCGATTTTAAAAAAACGGAAATACAATTTCAAAAACTCCTTGGGAACCTGTGGTTTTTACCCAATTCGCCCACCATGATGAATGCGGGCAGGCGGCTTGGACAGCTGGCGGCGTGCTTTGTACTTCCCATAGAAGATTCCATGGAATCTATTTTTGAAACCGTCAAAAACACAGCCATGATTCATAAGAGTGGCGGTGGGACAGGATTCTCTTTTTCAAAAATCAGACCTGCCAAAGATGTGGTTCTTTCTACGGCAGGTATTTCGAGCGGCCCCCTCTCTTTTATGACCGTGTTCGATATCGCGACAGAAACCGTCAAGCAGGGTGGCACGCGACGGGGTGCTAATATGGGCGTCCTACGAGTCGATCACCCCGATATTGAAGCATTTATCGAAACCAAGAATGACTTGACCCGTTTGAACAATTTTAACATATCGGTGGGACTGACAAAACAATTCATGGACGCTCTGGAGGCCAAGTCCGACTTCGACCTGATCAACCCGCGTACCGACAAGACGGTCCAACGTGTTTCCGCAAGGAAAATCTTCGATATGATCGTTCGCTCCGCCTGGAAAACCGGGGAACCGGGCATTATTTTTATCGATAAAATCAATGATGACAACCCAACAAAGCAGATTGGGGACATCGAGGCGACAAATCCATGCGGTGAACAACCGTTACTACCATATGAATCCTGTACACTGGGGTCTATCAATCTTTCCCAAATGGTGACGAAAAACAGCCTCAACGTGAATCGGCTGAAAAGAACGGTCCATGATGCCGTACACTTTCTGGACAACGTCATCGAAATGAACAGGTATCCCCTGCCCCAAATTGAATCCATGAGCAAAGCCAACCGAAAAATCGGGTTGGGTGTCATGGGCTTTGCCGATTTATTACTAAAACTGGGAATCTCCTATGATTCCGAGGACGCCATATCGCAGGGTGAGTCCATTATGGCGTTTATCTCCCGCGAATCGAAAATTGCCTCCGCTTCATTGGCTGAAAAACGGGGCAATTTCAAAAACTATCCCGGCAGTATCTATGACACCGCCAACACACCTTATATGCGAAATGCCGCTACAACCACAATCGCACCCACAGGTACCATCAGTATCATCGCCGGCGTTTCGAGCGGCATAGAGCCGGTTTTTTCAATCGTGCAAATGCGTCGCGTACTGGATGGTGAGACACTGCATGACGTGCACCCGCTGTTTATCAAGGCAGCGAAAGCCGGCAAGTTTTTCCACAAGAATCTAATTGATAAAATTGCCGCCGGCAGCACTCTCGCGGAAATCGACGAGGTCCCGGAACATATTAAAAATTTGTTTAAAACATCTCACGACATTTCACCGGAATGGCATGTCAGGGTTCAAGCCGCTTTTCAGAAACACACGGACAACGCCGTTTCAAAAACCGTCAACCTTCCCTCAGAAGCGACCGATAAAAAGGTGGAAGAAATTTATCTTTCAGCATACCGACTCGGCTGCAAAGGGGTCACTATTTACCGCGACGGCAGTCGGGACAAACAGGTTCTGAATATTGGGACAGGTTCAAAGGACAAGTCGACCATCGCACCAAGATCGAGACCGTTGCGAACACACGGCATGACCGAACGGATCCAAACCGGATGCGGGAAACTCTATGTCACCATCAATTCAGATGCCAAAGGCATGTGTGAAGTATTTGCCCAGATGGGAAAAACCGGTGGATGTGCGTCATCTCAGATAGAAGCAGCCGGCCGTCTTGCATCGCTGGCACTGCGCTCCGGTGTAAACGTGGATGCCATCATCAGGCAACTCACCGGTATCCGCTGTCCATCGCCGGCATGGCAGAATGGTAAGATGGTTTTATCTTGCCCGGACGCCATGGCACGGGTCCTAAAAAATCTGACCAATTCCAAAGTAACCGAAAGCGCTGTTCTCATGGGCGGATGCCCGGAGTGTGGTGGCGTGCTGTCACATGAGGAGGGATGTCTTAACTGTCATTCATGTGGTTTCTCCAAATGTAGCTAACTGATCAGCTCTGCTGCTGTGTTATTCAGCCTTCGCAGTAGCACACTACGGCTTCAGGCTGAAATGCCTTGCATCAGAGCCGATCAGCATTTTGTCAACTCTGCTGCTGTGTTAGATTAGAACATGACCTTGATCAGGAAGAAACTACCAACCAGCAAAACAGTAAATGCAACGGCCAGTATATTAAAATACTTGTCGATAAAGCCCTGGATTCGAGGCCCAAACTTAAAGATAAGCCCTCCCACCAGAAAAAATCTTGCCGATCGTGAAACTGCCGATGCGAGTAGAAATATGAGGAAATGGATCCTGAATGCACCGGCTGTTATGGTGAAGACCTTGTAGGGAATCGGCGTGAAACCGGCGATCCCGACTGCCCAGGCATCATATTGATTGTACAAAGACGCCATGGTGGCAACTTTTTCCGTGAGTCCATAAAAAGAGATGATCTTATGGCCCACCACCGCCATGAACTGCCAGCCGATCAAATAGCCCACAATGCCGCCAAGAACCGACCCGACAGAGCATATCAGGGCAAACTTCAATGCTTTTTCCGGTTTGCCCACCGCCAGGGCAATCAGAAGCACATCCGGGGGTATGGGAAAAAACGATGATTCACTGAAAGCAAGTATGAACAGAGCCCAACTGCCATAAGGCGTATCCGCCCATTTCAGCACCCATTTGTAAAGCTTTTTAAACATACTGATCTATCCTGATACTTTTTATAACGCAGCTGTAATAATACTGCTTCAGGGATTTCCATATTTTTTTTCATAAGGACATATCATTATCAATCTGCATCACTAGCGTAGTGCCCTGCCGGATTGATGATGTTTCTACTGCTTTATGTTACTACCAACCGGCCGTATTTCATCATCAATCCGGTGGGCACAAGACAAGGCTTGGTTTGATATGTCCTTATGAAAAAAAATATGGGAACCTCTTTTCGGAGTAACTGGAGAATATTTTGATAACCCCCATTGAAACCTAACCCGGATAATTGAAGAACCAAATAAAGTTACCCTTTCCATCCATGCTCACCCACAAGTTTGACAAATCGACATCCACCAAGGTTAGTCTCATGCACACTCTTCTCGTCTTTGGTGATCTTGATTAATTCCTGTGAATAACGGTCTCCCACCGGAACGACCATCCGGCCCCCTATGGCAAGCTGGTCTATGAGTGTTTTCGGTACGTTTGGCGCCCCAGCCGTCACGATGATCGCATCAAAAGGGCTTTCATCTTTCCACCCTGTTGTTCCATCGGAATATCGCGTGACAATATTGTAATAGCGCAATGAATCAAAAAGGCGACGGGTTTTGATAAAAAGCGAGTGGAGCCTTTCTATGGTATAGACCCGAAACACAATTTCGGCTAAAATCGCCGCCTGATAACCGGATCCGGTACCTATTTCCAACACCCTGTCCTGGTGCCGCAGTTGAAGCGCCTGGGTCATTTCGGCAACGATAAAGGGCTGCGATATGGTTTGCTGATCTCCGATGGGCAACGGAAAATCACCATAGGCCTGATCCATCAATGCTTCACTGACAAAGAGGTGCCTAGGAACACTGCCCATGGCAAGCAGTACATTCGGATCGTGAATGCCACGTGCTTCAACCTGTTTATTCACCATCTCCATCCGTTGGCGCTCAAATTTTCTCGATTCAGTTTTCATGAACAGATTTCTATCAGAACAAAGATTTTCCGTCAATATGCCAGCATCGGATAGTACTTGTTCTTTTCACAATCAATTCGTTTTACGAATGTATCAAGCGCGAGGAGGACAAGAAATCCTTCGGCAGAGAAAAAGTACTTGAATTTTATATAATATTTATCCAGAATAAACCAACTTAACCATCGACCATAAAAGCCTATGGATAGCACAAAACATATTGTTGTGGCGATTTGTTGTTGGATTACCATCGTGATAATCGGTACCATCGGATACATGCTTATCGAGGGATGGAATCTTTTGGACGCCCTCTATATGACCGTTATCACCTATTCTACCGTGGGTTTCAGCGAAGTTCACGAAATCAGCAAGTTCGGGCGATTGTACACCTTGGTTATAATCTTTATGGGTGTCGGTTTTTTTATGTATTTGGCAGGCGCCGTCATACAGTACATGGTTGAGGGAAAAATTCGGACCGTGTTGGGGAGGAGAAAATTGGATAAACAAATCCACCGCTTGAAAAACCATTATATTGTTTGCGGATACGGACGGATCGGCAGGGAGATCTGCGACACATTAAAAAGATCACCCATCGATCTGGTGGTAATAGAAAGCAGCGAAAAACTTGTACCGACAATGGAGACCGATAATATACTCTATCTATGGGGAGATGCGTCCGATGAATCCCTGCTGCAAAAAGCCGGTATTCAGCACGCCAAGGGACTGGTAGCCGCATTGGGCACGGATGCGGAAAACGTTTTCCTGGTATTGACGGCCAGGCAGCTCGCACCGAACCTTTTCATTACAGCAAGGGCCTCCGACACGAATGTAAATAACAAGCTTCGCGCAGCCGGCGCCGACATCGTCGAATCTCCCTACGAAATGGGGGCCGCACGAATGGCGCAGCGCATCATGCGCCCAACCGTCACGACGTTTCTGGATCTTGCGTTTGGATCCGGAACGACCGACATTCAAATGGAAGAAATACCCATCAACCCCGATTCCTCCTTGAAGGATGTCATACTCAAGGATTCGGGAATACGCCAAAATTTCAATCTAATCATTATTGCCATCAAGAAACCGGATGGCAGTATGATCTTCAATCCTTCATATGAAGCTATGATTACATCAGGTGACACGGTCATTGCGGTGGGAGAAAGCAAAAACCTGCAGAGTCTCGAGAAGATATTAAATCCTTCTTGAGAATTGATCTATCCCGAGTGTTTTATGAAACTTCCGGGCTAAATTTTATAGATAATCCGATCTTCCGTGATGATGATATCCATAAACCTGTCATGTGACTCCATGGGAACCTGTTGGACAATCTGGCATTCCAGGGACAAGGCAACTTTTCGGGTCGTAATAGGTAATTTCCCGATAAATCTGTCGTAATAGCCTTCACCGGAACCGATCCTGCCCCCTTTTTCATCCAGAGCTACCCCAGGGATAATGGCAATGTCAATTCGCTCTATCGGTATGATTTTACACCGTTCCGGGTTCGGTTCCAGGATATTGCGCGGCCCAAGCATCAGGTCAGGCTCAAACGCATCAACCTTAAACGGTTGCATCCCATGTTTTTCCGTATTGAACGCCGGAAGAGCAACGATTTTACGATAATCAAAGCAACGCTGGATGATTTTTTTCGTATCAACCATAAAATCTTGCGGCATGTAAAGCAGAGATATATTTGCCTCCAAAAAATTTGCAAATTCAAACAGCCGGATTTCAACTTGAGATGCTTTTGCTGCTAATTCCTCTGCTGAAAAGGCCTGAATGGCCGTTACAACACGATTGCGGATATCGCTTTTTGATTCTTGAACTTCTTCCATGGTATTCTCCGGAAATCGAAATTAAAACTTACATACTGTATTTGTATCAACAAAGTAATATAATAAATAATTGGAGAAAAGTCAACTTTCAATAATCATTGACTAAATTGAACGAGCATGTTAGACGGACGGGTAATTTGAAAGCCCGAAATAACCATGAAATTATCTTCCTGATTCGTTTCAACCCATGATAACCGTCAAAATGAAATAACCCGATACAGCTCAACACGACCCGATATGAGATTGCTATGCTGGAAATCAAATTCGTAAGAGATCACCTGGATGATATAGAAAAAATGCTGTTAAACCGCGGCAGCATCGCAGACTTACCACAGTTCAAAGCAGCCGACGATAAAAGAAGAGAGATTCTGTTTGAAATTGAAGACTTAAGGCATCGTCGAAACGTTGTGTCAGACCAGATCGCCGAAATGAAAAAAAAAGGCGAAAATGCGGATACGCTTGTAGCTGATATGAGGGACGTTGCTAAAAAAATAAAAGCGTTGGAAACACCATTGTCGGAAAATGAGGAACAAACGCGGGAAATCTTGATGCAGATACCCAACCAGCCGCATGCATCCGTACCAGTGGGAAGCGACAGCACCGACAACCCTATCATCAAAACGGTTGGCAACCTTCCTGAGTTTCAATTCGAACCGAAGCCCCACTGGACACTCGGTGAGCAGCTGGGTATCCTCGACCTGGACCGGGCAGCCAAGATATCCGGGGCTCGTTTTCCCCTCTGCTTTGGCGCCGGAGCAAGGCTTGAACGGGCACTGATCAATTTTATGCTCGATATCCACACAAATGAACACGGATACAAGGAAGTCCTACCTCCGTTCATAGTCAACGTAAACAGCATGACGAATACCGGCCAGTTACCCAAATTCGAGGAAGATCTGTTTAAGATTGAAGGATGGCCGTATTATCTTGTACCCACTGCCGAAGTCCCGGTAACCAATATTCACCAGGGGGAAATCCTGGACGAGTCGAACCTGCCGATCCTGTACGCAGCCCATACACCCTGTTTCCGTTCGGAAGCGGGCTCCTATGGTAAAGATACACGCGGGCTCATTCGTCAACACCAGTTTAACAAAGTCGAACTGGTTAAATTTACAGCACCTGAAAACTCCTATGCCGAGCTTGAAAAACTATTGCAAAATGCAGAAAAAATCTTGAGCACCCTTGGGCTGCCTTATCAAATTATCACCCTCTGTACCGGTGATCTCGGTTTTGCATCTGCAAAAACATACGATATCGAAGTCTGGCTGCCGTCTCAGAATGTATATAGGGAAATTTCATCCTGCAGCAATTATGAAGATTTTCAGTCCCGGCGTGCCAATATCCGGTTTCGCAGAAAAGGGAAAAAAGGCACGGAGCTGGTTCATACCCTCAATGGTTCCGGATTGGCCGTCGGTCGAACCGTCGCAGCCATTCTGGAAAATTGCCAACAGGCTGATGGCACGATTCTCATTCCAAAAGCACTTCAACCGTATATGGGCAACATGAAAAAAATCGAACCATGAAAATCAAAGATTTTCCCAACGATATTCAACCGTTTCTGATTCCGAAATTGGCAGGTGCCCTCCAATATCGATGTTTGGGGTGCGGCAATGAACATCCGATTGAGAAACTGCTTTATACCTGTCCCCAATGCGGTCATGTTCTCCTTCTTTTTGACAAAAACTTCGACCGATTGAAATCCATCCCCGGCAAGATGTGGCACAAGATCTTTGATTACCGTCGGATGTTGAACATCCCTGCCCTGAAGGGCATCTACCGCTATCATGAATTCCTGGGGCCTGCCATCCCCCTTGATTCCGTTGTCTATCTCGGTGAAGGACATACGCCCCTGGTAGAAGCCAATACCGCCTTATCAAAACGGGTGGGAATCAAGTTCTATTTCAAGAACGATGGACAGAACCCCAGCGCATCCTTTAAAGATCGCGGCATGGCAAGCGCTTTGAGTTATATCCATTTTCTGGTTCAACAGGGATTTGTTTCTGAAGTGCTGGCTATCTGTGCCTCAACCGGTGACACGTCTGCGGCTGCCGCGCTTTATGCCGCCTACCTCCAGCCGCACATCAAATCTGCGGTCCTTTTACCGCACAAAAAAGTGACACCCCAGCAGCTGTCGCAACCCCTGGGAAGTGGTGCGGCTGTTTTTGAGATCCCCGGTGTGTTTGATGATTGCATGAAGGTGGTCGAGACCTTGTCGGAGCAGTATCATGTGGCCCTGTTAAATTCGAAAAATGCCTGGAGGATCTTGGGCCAGGAATCGTATTCATATGAAATATCACAGGATTTTGATTATGATATGCGGCAAAAGGTCATTGTTCTGCCCATAGGCAACGCCGGTAACATTACGGCCGTCTTAAACGGATTCATCAAATTTTACCAGACAGGTGTCATCACGGACCTTCCTAAAATTGTGGGGGTTCAGTCCGAGCACGCCAACCCGGTATTCCGGTATTACCTGGAACCGGATGTAAACAAACGTAAATTCACGCCCGTCCACGTCACCCCCAGCGTAGCCCAGGCAGCCATGATCGGCAATCCGGTTTCCATGCCGCGCGTCATTCACCTGGTGGATCAATACAACACCCTGAGTGGTCGACAAAGTGTATTTTTTGTAGAAGTGGATGAGCAGTCGATCATGGACTGGGAGCTGCTGGCAAACAGAAATGGTCATATCGCGTGCACCCATGGCGGTGAATCTCTTGCCGGTCTTGTCAAGGCGATCAACAATCAATTCGTCGGCCCGGATGAAGTAGCCATTGTCGATTCGACGGCCCATGCATTAAAATTTTCCGGTTTTCAGGAGATGTATTTCAATGACGGTTTTCCTGCGGAATTCGAGGTAAAACCTGTCCCGGAACTTGTCAATGCACCTGTTTATATACACCCCCGGGACCTTAAGGATGTTCCTGGTCCGGGTCAGCCCTTGAATCAAAAAGCCTTGAAACAGTTTGTCAAACGAATTTCAGATGAAATTGCATCGGTATTGGCGCTTAGGAAAATAGATGAAACAACCTGAATGTTCTTGTTTTAAACGTGTTGCCCCCCTTTTTGGTATCCTGTGGCTGTGGATGCTTTGCGTCACCGTGACACCCGCCGGCAGCGCCGTACTGTACAAAAGTTATCTGGTCAAGTACGATCAGGGCTGGGATATCCTTTGTGATCCCTACGTAGTCCAAAATAACGACTGGGTTTATAAAATATTTCGACAGAAGGGAGAGCTTTCTGCCAAGGACTTTCGTGAGTTTATCAATATTTTCAAACGACTCAATCCACACATTCATAATATCAACCAAATAAGACCCAGGCAGAACATCATCATCCCCTTAAAAAAAATTGAACCCGGCACCTTTCCAAATCAATCCTCGGGGGTCGTATCCATTCCGTTTGTCACCATATCCAAGATGTCCGAGCTTCTCGGCTCCTATGCCAATCCACATAAAGTCCGGAAAGGGAATACCATTTCCGAGCTGATAGCTGACCGATTCGGATCCTATGGCACCAAGGCCTACCAAGAGGGGCTCCAGCTCTTTAAAACCATCAACCCTCAGGTGGACAATATCAACTTTATCTATGTCGGTCAGGAGATAAAGCTTCCGGATGTCACCCTCCGAAATCAGGCCTGGTATCAGTCGTTATTTGATAAAGCCGGACAGATTAAAAAGGAACTGACGGGAACATCCCTGAGTACCTCTGCCTTAAAACCATCCGTAACAGGCAGTATTGAAAAACCACCCGTTGACCCCATCTCCGAAACCGCTGCCGCACTGAACGGTAAGCTACTCAATAAGGGGACTTATTTTTTCCCCAGCAAAGGCAAAGAAGACTTTGCCTTAGACCTGTCACAATTTCCGGTCATCGAACTGAAAGATGGTTCCCGGATCGTTTTTGTCAACAAAACAGACGCTTCAACCGCTGACCTGAACCTGCTCCGCTCCTTATGGGAGAAAGTCAATATTATCGAGGTCGAAAAAGACACCCCCGTTGACACCATTTTAGGCAACATCTTTAAGGACACCACCCAAGACATCACTCAGAGCGTGCTATCCTTTTCGGATAATGGCATGGACGTTGTTGTGACGGCAAAATGGATCAAACCCGGTCCGCCCGAGGAAGACGGTACCATCCGTCAAACCTGCATTTCATTGATAGAAAATACAACTCAAAAAACATCTGATGCCATTGTGCGCTATCTGGATCAGCACCATATCGTCATAAAAGACATCCTTGAAAATGAGGCCGGGACCCGTGCGTCTGAAAGCACTACCGCCTCGTCGACGCCTTTTGCCTTGCCGGACGTGGTCACACTGACACCCATATCCCGGAAGGCCTTTGCCAGAGACCTGATCGAAGCCTTGGGAAATCTGTATACCAAGGATATTGCGGTTACATTCCCCTATGCCGGAATTCAGGTGCAGGCGGTATCGAATCTTGTTTCAACCGGTAGCGGCAGGGAATTTTTGATCGACTTTGGTGATCTTTATGGCGATGCCGTCACAGAAATTGAGAAAACAGGTCTCAAGGTCGTCCAGTTAAAGCAAAACGACAGTATGCACACGCTGCTTACACGTATCCTTGATGCCATTGGCGAGCCCTATGTCAGCGACCCTGTATTCTATGCCGCAAAAAGACCGGCTGCCTTCAATACGAAAATCAAAATAAAGGGATTTCTAGTCACAAAAGCAGAAGGTTTAAGGGTGCTGATCTCTGCAATTCCTTTGCACAATCGGGTGCTCCAGTTTTTCAATGAAGATAAGGTCAAAGTGGTTTTAGCCGGCTCGATCAAATAAAGTGATCATGCGGTCCGGCCGGTTCACAATCGATATTCGTTGCTGCAAGAAAAACAACGTTGGGAGATCATATGACACGAAATAAAATCTACGTATACTTGTTTACGATCCTGTGGCTGGTCAGTCTGGTTGCCTGTACCGGAGCTATGGAAAAACGCAAAAATAAGGCCCGCGTGACACGGACGCTTGGAGAGGCCTATCTACAGCAGGGAAATTATACAGCGTCGCTCAGAGAGTTATTAAAGGCCGAAAAGCTCTATTCCAATGATCATCTGCTGCACAATGATCTGGGCCTGGCTTACATGGCAAAGCAGCATTACGACAAGGCTGAATTCCACTTCAAAAAGGCTATCAGCATCCGTCCTGAGTATGCGCCGGCAAAAAACAACCTGGGCACGGTATACATGGCAAAGCATGAGTGGGATGCCGCCATTGAGCAATTCAAAACCGTCGCTGGTGATCTCCTGTACGGAACACCCCACTTTCCCCTCACGAATATGGGCATTGCCTACTACAACAAGCAGGATTATACCCATGCGGAAAAATACTATCTGGAGGCACTCGATTTGGAGCCTGATTTTGTTCTAGCCCTCCGGAACCTGGGCAAAACCTATATCGCCATGAACAAGCTCCCCCAGGCTGTGGCAACACTTGAAAAAGCGATCATAAGCGCACCCCAGTATGCAGGCCTCTATCTGGAGCTGGGTAACGCCTATCATATGTCAGGTAATACTCAGATGGCTTTGTTTGCCTATCAGAAAGTCCTATCCCTGTCACCCAACACACCCATTGCAGAAACTGCGCAAATAGAGATTTTAAAAATCGAAAGCCGTAAATAAATTCGTAAAACGAATTTATTTCGGGATTATAATCGATAACAAGGTAACCCCGAAAGCGGATGGGTGATCCCTGTGCGATACCACCAACCTTCTTTTGGGTTATCATCCCGATTTACTTAGAAAAAAACCCGCTCATCGCATCCATTGCGATGACGGGCTTTTTTAGGGAGGGGAGAATGCCAGTGTCGGTTACAACGTCTGGCGCTGTTCCAGTTTTACAATCTTGGGTGTAAGGAATATCAGGAGTTCGGAGCTCTCTTTTGAAGTGAGATCTGTTCTAAAAAACCAGCCCAGCACCGGAATTTTGGATAGCCATGGGAATCCCCGGGAGGCATCGATTTTGCGGGATTTCATGATACCGCCGATAACGATGGTGTCGCCATCGTTTACCAGAAGTTCCGTCTCTGCTTCGTTGGTGGATATGGCCGGCACGCCATTGGTGATGCTGTCAATGTCGTTTTTGGTTATCATGATTTTCATGGAGACACGATTGTCCGGGGTAACATGCGGTGTAACTTCCAGGAGCAGGTCGATGTTCTTGAACGAGACAGAAGAACCGCCTGTGTCGTCCCTTTCGAGATATGGATATTCAATACCCTGCTTTATTCTGGCTTTCTTGTTGTCCAGGGTCACGATCTTGGGCGAGGAAATAATCTTGCCCTCATTATTGATTTCCAACGCATTGAGACGCGCGTTCAAGACAACAGGTGTTCCAGTAAGTTTAGCGAAGTTAAAACCGATGCTGGACGAAGCGGCCGCCGCCGGAAAATTCATCGCCATATCGCCGGCCAGATCCCCATTGAGAAAGTCGTTGTCAGCGGGTCCGACTGCCAAATCCCAGTCAAAACCGAATTCACTCGAAACGTCGGTATTGACTTCTGCAATGCGCGCCTCGATGACAACCTGGGGGGTTACCTTGTCGATCCGATTGACGATTTCCTTTGCTTGCCAGACCTTATCGGCAGTATCGGTCAGGATGATCTGGTTGTTACGGGCATCGACAGTGACCGACCCTCTCTCCGGTGTCAGAATAGTTTTAACATGGGGCAGAATCTCGGTCATGGCATTGCTGTAATTGACAGCGATATACTCGGTGACCAGCGGTTCCAGCGCCTTCTTCTGCTCTAAAGATTCCTGGACTGCCGCAATTTTAGCGGCCCAGAGTTCTTCTTCATCTTCAAGCGTGTTCAATGTGGCAATACGAATGATGTTATTCTCTTGGACCTTCCCCAGCTGGTTCATCCGCAAAACCAGATCCAGGACCTGGTCCCAGGGAACCGGTGTGTCGAGAGTCAGGGTCACTCGACCCGAAACATCTTTGTCGATGGCAAAGTTTTTGCCGCTGATTTCTCTCAGGATGCGGAATACATTCTTGATATCTGTTTCAAAAAAGTCGAGTGCAATCTTTTCGCCGGTATATTTTTTTGGTTTTTGAGAGCGAAACGTGGCCACGGAAACGTCGGCCGTTTCTGCAGCGGCCTCGACCGGTTCCACGCCGGCAGGCGGCGTCAGCCCTTGGGCGTTGACGCTTGTTGCTTCGGCTTCGTCCTCTATGGCCAACTCAGCCATAATGGTTTTCCATGAAGGCAGATCAGCTTCCGCCAGGGGCTTTGGTGGAATAGATGACGCCTCAAAGTGAACCATGATGAAATTTTCGTTCTGCTCCACAAAGAAGGGCACGGATTCACGCAGTTCGAAAGAAAAGAGCGTTTCCGTTTTCATTTCAGGTTTTTGAAGCGGCAGGATCCGGTTGACTGCGCTTTCAAACCGTGTAGTTACTAAGGGATGCTTTCGATAATCGGGAAGGTTGGTGTTGTTTAATCGCAGTTGAATCCATGTGTCGGTTTTTTTCTTGATACTGTAGGTAACCGGGTGTGTCGTTCCGATGATAACAGTCGATTTTCCGGCTTCTTCACTGGTGAAATCGATTCTGTTGACCCAGGCCGGACCTGCGGGTTCTTTTTCGGTTGAAGGGCTATCCGCCACACTTGTCGTGGTGTCCTGAACAACTTCAGTTGTGGTCTCGCCTGCAAGGACGATGGCCGGTTGATTCTCTACCGGTACAGGTACAACTGTCTCGACTTCTGTGTTCATTGTGGTTTCAAGCGTTTTTTCGCCTGCAACCGTATTGAACACAACACTCAGGCCGCTTTCTCCACGGATCACTTCATAGGGGGCGTCCTGCTTGAGCCCGATCTCAATTCTGGAGGCCTGTCCCCCAGTCGAAATGGCCGATGCCGTTATAAAGCTTACCACGTCACTATCGATGACAATATCTGTTGCGGCACCATCTATTACTGTTTCGGGGAAATAGAGCACAACACTCAGGGGAGATGGCTTTTTGACAGAGGTGTAGGTCAACAGGCGATTGCTTCCAACCTCTACTTTGAATTGATCGGTTTCCTGCACTGTAGAAATGGATTGGATTGCCTTGAGTTCAAGCGGTTTAACAACCTCTGGTGAAACCGATGGCTGTTTTGTTGAACAAGCCCATAGTACCATCATCCATGCAATCAGAGCCAAGATTATTGCTGTTTGGATAAATAAATTTTTCCTTGAGTCTGCCATGTTATTCTTCTCCGGGAGGTTTCGGAAGTTTGATTTCTTTTTCTTTTACTATCATTTTACCTTCGATATTTTCTGTCAATTCTTCAACAACAACAATATTTTTCAATATTTTTATAACCTTGCCATCGTGTCTTCCGATATAAGTACCTCTTCTTATGATATAGCCCTTTCCGTTAGCTTCTTCCACAAGTGCTTTGTTGCCACTTGGGGCTATGATAATCGCTCTCAGTTTCAGCTGATCCAGTTCGATCTTTTCCAAAGGGGTCTTGTTGCGCTTTTCACGAACTTCACCCTTTGCATCAACCAACCCCTTCTTTTCAACCTTGACCGGCTCGTCTTTCACCAGGGGAATAAACGGGTCAATTCTTCCCTGGGGATCATATCCAAGCGCCAGGTCAGGAATCAGTGTCTGGGTGTCGAACGTTTCGGCAGGAGGCTTGGTCATCGTTGTCGTCTCCGCCGAGCCCTTCTGGATTTCCTTCGAAGGTGCCGTTACCGGGAAAGCCTCTTTTGCTTTAGGTGTCAGCGGTGTGCCCTTCTGCATCTCAGTTGATATTTTCTGACTGACAACCGCTGACTTCTTTTTGGTCTCATCGGCCTTATCCTGGCACCCGGCGAGCAGAACCAGAAGACCCAGCAAACAGATGGCGATACGTATGAAAACGGTATGCTTAAACATAATGTTAGTTATCATTCCCTGCGATTATTTTTTCTTTTTCTTTTTCTTCTTCGATGGTTTCTTTTTGACGGGTTCAATAAACTTATACGTAACAGCCGTACAAGTTGTCAAAAGTTTATCACTCTCCTTGCCCGGCAACATTTTGATAGCTTCGATTGTTACGATCCTGGGTAAATTTGATATCTTGTCAAAAAACATCGCCACGTTATGATAATTTCCCGAAACAGTGATTGTAATGGGAACTTCTGCATAGAACTCTTTCGCCTTTTCCTGGTTGGGTTGAAACTTTGTGATATCAAGGTCTGCATCTCTGGCGGCCTGCGAGATACCGCTCAGCAGGGTTGGGATCTCTTCTTTCTCCGGTAGTGCTTTCATGACAATTTTGAATTGGGCCTCTGCCGCCTTCATTTTGGTGCGATAGTAATTGAGCTGTTTTGCGGTCTTCCTTGCCTTATCAAGTTTTTCTGCAAGTTTCTTGTATTCTGATTCCAGCCTTCCGATTTCCTTGTGTTTTGGCAGATAAGCAAAATATGTAAAACTCCCCACAAGAAGAACAATGGCCGAAGCATAGATCAGTACTCGCTGCAGTTTGGTTCTGGCTTCTACCCATTCGATAGCAGGTGCGAATATTTTCAAGGAAAGGTTTAATTTTTTCATGATTTTTTCGTTTTTCCTGCGGTATCTGGTTTTGTGGCCTCTTTCGGGGCCGCCCTGGTCAGAGTAACATTAAAACTTTTTAAATTCAGGTTTTTATTTGTTATTTGCTTCTGTTGAATCGACTTCAATGTGACGTTGGTGTAAGGCCCGGTCCCACTCCCCTCCAGATTTTTCATGAAATCGGCAATGGTCCTCTCGTCCAGTGCAATCCCTTGGACCGTAATGATGTCCCCCTGAACATTTAGGCTGGTGAACCACATCCGTTCTTTGACAATCAGTTCGGTCATGGAGTCCATAAGATTTACCGCATCCTTGCGGCCGCTTTCAAGAGTCTCTATCACTTTGATTTTTTGTTCTAAATTACTGAGTGCTTTTTTGATCTGAGCGATCTCTTTATTGATTTTTTCATATTTAGCAATTTGAGTGATGGTGTCCTGGTTTCGGGCCTTCAATGTACTTATTCTGTTGCCCAGCCATATATTCCAGTAGACCACTGCAATAATAATGAGTGCAAAAGAAAGCAGAAAGACCGATATCTGTCTCCTGACATTCTCTTTTTTACGGGCAGCCCTGAAAGGGAGTAGGTTGATTCGTATCATTTGTCATCCACTCTTCTGATCGCTAGCCCCATGCAAATAGCGGCCTGGGGAGCGATGCTTTCGATATAAGATGGATCAAAACGACTTTCATCGGCAGAAATGCTTTCAAAGGGATTGATCGTCTGGACCTCTGCCGATGTTTCCACTGCCAACAACTGCCGGAATTCCTTGATACCGCCGCCACCGCCGCTAAGTACGATCTTTTTGATCTGTTCATCCGGATAGGTTGAATAGAAAAAATCGAGAGCACGGCGAATTTCCGTGCACCAGTCCGTTACGACGGCAGATACAATATCGGCCAGGTCTTCCTTGGAAAGCTTGTCGCTCTGATCGCCAAATTTGAGTTTTTCCGCCTCCTCCATGGTCGAATCGGTGATGGAGGCAATTCTCTGATTGATCTGTCCGCATCCAAGAGAAACATCCCGCATGAATACGGAGGCATCGTCCTTAAGAATGTTCAAAGATGTCTTACTGGCACCGATATCGATCAACGCAATATTTTCATCTTTTGAGTCGTAGTTGACCTCAAATATATTTTGAAGAGCAAATGCATCGATATCGATTATACAGGGATTCAGTCCGGCCAGTTGGGCAAGGTTCACATAATCGCTTACCATGTCTTTTTTGGCTGCAACCAACAAGACGCTCATCTGGTTGGGATTTTGCTCATTCTCACCCAGGATCTGAAAATCAAGATTCACATCACTGATGTCGAAAGGAATATACTGCTCTGCCTCAAAATGAATACTTTCCTGGAGTTGCTCCTCGGACATCGTCTGAACATTGATCTTCTTCACAATAACGGAATAACCGCCAATGGATATAGCAACATTATGTTCCCGGATGTGATGTGTCTGGTAGAGCTGCCGAATGGCGCCGGCAACGACATCGGGGTTCTTTATGGAACCATCTTCAATGAGCCCCGATTCGATGTCGATCATTCCGAACTTTTCGAGGGCTCGGCCTTTTTTTGTTTCGATTATCTCGCATGCTTTGATTGTTCTAGATCCAATATCCAAACCAACGAGATGGTCTTTTCTTCTGAAAACCATAGTAAGCTCTTAATCACCGAATATTTTATTTTTGTCAGAAAGCTTAAAGCCAAGTGCCAGCAGTATCTTTCGCTTGGTTTCCATCCGGCACGGCATACCTTGCTCGATCCGCGTAATTGTAATGGGGGAAACATTAGCTTCACGAGCAAGCTCGGATTTGCTCATTAAAAGCGACTCTCTAATTTTTTTCAATGAATTTTTTGTCATAAGTCATATGCATTGGGTTAGATAATTATTGTGTTAGAATGTCACTCCTTCAAAAGTAAAAAACTGTCCGGATATTAAATTTGGCCTCTATAATTGAATGAAAGTTGAGCAATGTCAAGTAAAATTATATATAAATTATATATAATTTTACTCAATTGCCATATATTGTATCTTGTTAGACGAAATTACTATATATGGTATTGCTTTAAATTGATAATTCCATCCCATTTTGCATAAATTGGATGAGAAACTTCTTTAGATACCGCATGTCCTTGACTTTAATCGCTTCCTTCCCTATATGTTCTGGTAACGAACGATCGGACATGTAATCGACACATTTCATCGGACGGATTAGGACGTTCACGACAGGTCTTTATGATAAAATTTCTCGAATTTACCGGAAGACCCTTCATCCTTCTTATAGAAGAATTCGGCAAAATTTTACGCCTATTTCTGTCAACGGTTTCGTGGCTTTTCCGACCACCTTTCCGAATTCACGTTATCTTCAAACAAATGGAATTTGTCGGGGTCGGCTCCTTGCCCGTGGTTCTTATAACAGGCGCCTTCACCGGAATGGTTCTTGCCATACAGACTTACTATGGTTTTAAAATGTTTGGGGGAGAAAGCCTTGTGGGTGCAATCGTGGCGCTGTCCATGACCAGAGAATTGGGCCCTGCAATCACCGCGTTGATGGTTACCGGACGGACCGGTTCTTCCATGGCCGCCGAAATCGGAACCATGCGTGTTACGGAACAGATCGACGCACTCTACACCATGTCTGTAAGCCCGGTACAATATCTCATCATGCCCCGTGTGTTGGCCGGAATCGTCATGCTACCGATATTGACGGTCACCTCGGATTTCATCGGTATCCTGGGCGGATATTTTGTGGGTGTTCACGTGCTGAAAGTCAACTCTGGTATCTTTATCGCCAGAATTATCGAGTTCGTCAGTATCTACGACGTTTTCAATGGTTTGATAAAATCTGCATTTTTTGGTTTTATTTTGTCCTTGGTCGGCTGTTACAAGGGCTTTTATACGACAGGCGGCGCGGCCGGCGTGGGAAGGGCGACCACACAGGCCGTTGTCTACGCATCCGTATCCATATTAATCAGTGATTACTTTCTGACCGCGATTATGTTTTGAAAATTACACTTGAAAATATTTCGAAATCCTTTGGCCGGCAGAAGGTCCTGGATGAACTCAACCTGACGCTTGAATCAAAAAAAATTACCGTTATAATCGGTCAGAGCGGCGGCGGCAAGAGTGTTCTGTTGAAACATATTATCGGTCTCGTCAAACCGGATTCCGGCCGAATCCTTGTTGACGGCATCGATATTTCCACATTGAATGAAGCAGAACTGAATGAAACTCGTAAATATTTCGGCATGTTATTCCAGGACGCAGCGCTCTTTGATTCCATGACCGTTGGAGAAAACGTGGCCTTTCCCCTCAAGGAACATCGACAACTCTCGAAAAAAGAAATGAAACAGATCGTCACGGAAAAACTGCTGCAAGTTGGACTGACGGATATAACGGAAAAAATGCCCTCGGAATTGTCCGGGGGAATGCGCAAGCGGGTCGGACTCGCCAGAGCCCTTGCACTCGATCCTAAAATTATCCTTTTCGATGAACCCACTACCGGTCTTGACCCCATCATGTGTGATGCCATTGATCGGCTCATCGTCGAAACCCAGCAAAATACCGGCTCAACCTGTGTGGTTATCAGCCACGACATCGAATCGACCTTTAAAATTGCCCACAAGATCGCAATGTTGTATAAAGGCAAGATCATTGCCTATGGAACTCCGGAAGACATACGATCCTCGAACAATCCGGCGCTCAGACAGTTTGTCGAATGTAAATTTAACCCTGATACCGTTTAGGAGATCATGTCGAATTTCAGTGCTGAAGCAAAAGTGGGTGTTTTCGTTGTCATCGGACTAATCATTTTTGGCTATATGTCCATGAAGGTGGGAACGCTGACACTTTCCAGGAACAAAGGATATGATATCGAGATACTGTTCGATTCCGCCACAGGACTGGCCAGAGACGTCACCGTAGAGATGGCCGGTGTTGAAATCGGACGTGTCAAAAGAATAGCCCTGCAAAATGGGAAAGCCCTCGTTGTGCTGAGAATGAATCCGGACCTGATCATCCGGAAAGATGACACAGCGATCATTCGAACCCGGGGCATCCTGGGAGATAAATACGTCGAGATTATTCCGGGTTCGGTGACTGCACCGCCCATCCCGGCGGGTGGACGCATTATCCGAACAGCTCCGATCACCGACATGGATGTGCTCATGAACACCCTGGGTGAGGTTGCCCAGAACATCAAATCCCTCACCAATTCGCTCTCGAAGGTCCTCGGCACTGATACTGGAGAAGCCACACTCCGTGCGATCGTTGACAATATAAAAGAGGTGGTGGTCGCATTGAACCAGACAGTCCAGAGCAACAAGGATGGTGTCGGTAAAATCGTTGACAACCTGACCACTTTTTCCAGCACACTAAAAGAGGTCGGCGACCGCAATAAGGAGGATATCGGCACGATCATCCAGAGCGCCAAGAGCGTACTGGGAACCATGGAATCCCTGGTAACAAACCTGAGTGAGATTACAGATAAAATCAACCAGGGCCAAGGAAGTATCGGCAAGCTCATCAATGAAGACGATGCCATAATGGACCTGAACCAAACCCTGGCATCCCTTAAGGAAATTACCGATCGGATTAATAACGGAGAAGGCACGCTGGGCCAACTCATCACTAACGACGATGTGAGTCAGAATCTCAACAAGATTCTGATATCTCTTGGCGACATCGCAGACACCATCAATCGTGGCGAAGGTACTATCGGAAGACTCGTCCACGAAGAAGAAACCGTGGAAACCCTTAATGAGACACTGACCCATTTGAACTCTTATATGGAAAAACAGGAGACCTTTCAAACCTATCTGGACTACAGGGGTGAATACCTGACCAAGGAAGACACCCTGAAATCCTATCTCTCCCTTCGCATTCAGCCGAAAGAAGACAAATATTACCTGTTTCAGATCGTGGACGATCCCACCGGGACCGAGACTATTACCGATACCAGGAAAACCACAGATGGTACAACCACCAAGAAACATAAAGAAAAAACGGAATATGACAAACTGAAATTTTCAGCACAGGTTGCCAAACGGTATTACGACATAGGGCTGAGGGGTGGACTTTTCGAGTCGACAGGCGGTCTTGCAATCGACTATTATCTGCTCGATGACCGGATGGTTTTATCGTTCGAGTCGTTTGATTTTGAAATAGAAGACAACCCGCACCTAAAGGCGAAGGTTGACTTTTCTCCTTTCCCACACTTCTACATTACCGCAGGATTCGATGATTTTATCAGTGACGATGACAATGAATCGTTTTTTTTCGGTGCGGGATTGAATTTTTCGGATAACGATATAAAAACGATTCTCTCCAGCGTGCCCCTGCCGTAATAAAATCGATTCAATTTACCCCGCGGTAATAACAGCGGAGAATTCACATTTCAAGACGAGCGTATGATAGCCAACTCACATAAGAAAATAAAATCCTTCAAACTCTACAAATACTTTTCGATTACCAGTTTTATCTTTATATTTATCGGCGCCATTGTCCTCTCCTACCTGAACACCCATTGGGCACGCGAATTGCAACTCAAAAAGAATGAAGAATATGCTCAATTATTGGTATCCAACCTGAATCACCAGATTTTTCGACAATTCGTCATCCCCACGTCCCTGCGATACGGTAAAATTCAGCTCAGGGACAAAAACCAATACGAACGCATGGATACCATCGTAAGGGGAACCCTTCACGGCTATAACATCGAAATGGTCAACCTGTACAACTTGAATGACATCATTGCCTATAGTTTTAACCGGGAACTGATGGGGATCAAGGATATCGGCGGCCATTCCTATCAGACAGCGGTCACGGGTGTTTCAACATCGGAAATTGAACAGACCGGTGATTTCTGGGAAATCATTCTTGGAATCCCCAAAACGATCAAGGTGACCACGTTTGCCCCGCTTCGTGCGGAAAAATCCCTAGCCTCCATTACCGGTCCGATCATAGGCGTCATCGAATTTACACAAGACATCACGGATAGTTATCTGACCATCTTCAATTTCCAGATTCTGGTTATCATTACAATCATGGCCGTCATGAGCCTGCTATTTCTCATTCTCCTTTTTATTGTCAAAAGAGGTGAAGCCATCATCGATCAGCGGGCAAAAGAACAGCTCAGGCTCAAAGAACAACTCAACCGCGCAGAACATCTATCATCCATAGGCGAGATGGTAGCGGGAGTTTCACATGAGATACGCAACCCCCTGGGTATCATCAGAAGCTCGGCGGAACTCTTGAAAAAGAAAATGGCATCATACGATTCGACCAGCACGATTCCCGATATCATTATTGAAGAAGGTGAGCGCCTGAACAATATTATTACCGACTTTCTGAATTTTGCCCGGCCACGGCAACCAGAGTTCATAGCCTGCCGGGTAGAAGAGGTTCTGGGGAAAAATCTTAAATTTATTACCGCAGAAGCCAAGGAAGCGGGATATAGACTCGACACACACTATGCTCTCGATCTTCCTGAAATAATGGCGGATAAGGATATGCTCTACCAGGCTTTTTTAAACATATTGATCAATGCCATGCAATCTATGCCGGATGGTGGCGACATCCGGATCAACATCACCGCAGAGGGCGACCTGGTGAAACTTCAATTTCTGGATAAAGGACAAGGCATCGCCGAAGAAATCAACGAAAAAATTTGGGACCCGTTTTTTACTACCAAAGACAAGGGAACCGGTCTTGGCCTGGGCATTGTTAAAAATATCATCGAATCCCACAGTGGTGGTGTTCATATAGAAAACCGTCCCAAAAAGGGCGTCGTCGTAACAGTCGAACTACCGATAAGATAAGGACAATTCAATGGAAACGGTACTCATCGTTGATGATGAAAAAAACTATCCGCCGATACTCAGTGCGGTTCTTGAAGAGGAAGGATTTGAAACGCTAACCGCCTATAGCGGCGAAGAGGCTCTATCCGTCCTGAAAAATTCAGATGTCGATTTGGTACTGACCGATATGAAAATGCCGTCCATAGATGGTATCGAGCTTCTCGAGAGGATCAAACAAAAAGACCCGGGTCTCCCGGTCATCATGATGACGGCACATGGAACGGTTGAAAAAGCCGTGGAAGCGATGCAAAAAGGCGCATACAATTATATTTTAAAGCCGTTTAATAACGAACGGTTAGTCATATATGTCAACAAAGCCATTCAGATGTATCGGGTCATTAAAGAAAACCGCAGGTTACGCAAAACCGTCGAATCCCAGTACAACTTTGGAAATATTATCGGCAAGAGTTCAAAAATGCAGGATATTTTTGAGCTCATCTATAAAGTTGCCCCGGCCACGGCTTCTATCCTGATCGAAGGTGAAAGCGGCACCGGAAAAGATCTGGTTGCCAAATCAATTCACTACAACAGTCCACGCCACGATCATCCCTTTATAGCGGTCAACTGCTCGGCCCTAGCAGAGAGTCTTCTCGAAAGCGAACTTTTCGGACATGAAAAAGGCGCGTTCACCGGAGCTGTCGCAACAAAAAAGGGGCGATTCGAACTGGCCGAAGGCGGAACGCTCTTTCTGGATGAAATTGGCGAATTGTCGCCATCTCTTCAGGTAAAACTGCTGAGGGTTCTGCAGGAAAAAACCTTTGAAAGGGTCGGGGGCCTGCGACAAGTTACAGTTAATTTTCGGTTGATTACGGCCACGAACAAGCGGTTGAGGGAAGAGGTTCGGGAGGGGCGGTTCCGAGAGGACCTCTATTATCGATTGAATGTTGTATACATCGATCTACCACCGTTGCGCCGGCGAACAGAAGATCTGAGACTCCTGGTGGACCATTTCATCGGTAAGCATGCGGCCGAAAGAAGAATGGGTGTTCCTGTCAAGGGTATCGAGAGAGAAGTAGAGCAGATTTTCTATCGGCATGACTGGCCCGGCAATGTCAGGGAACTTGAAAACACGATTGAGCGCGCCATGGTGTTGTGCCCGGATGACATTATCCGGGTTTCCGACTTACCCAGAGAGTACAGAAGCGACCTCACGGGAAAGTCTCAGCTCGAAAATATCCCTGTGGATGCAAACTTGTTCGCAACACTTGCCGATATCGAAAAGAAAATGCTTTTACGGGCATTGAAAAACTGTAACGATGTCCAATCCGATGCCGCTCAACTATTGGGTATCGGAAGGAGCGGATTCAATAAAAAGCTAAAGAAACATGGTATTGTCAGTGATTAATTTAACCAGAATTGTTTCCAAATGGAAACGGTCTTATTTCCAAATGGAAACAGGCATGGGGATATGGGGACAGACAACAATTCAGGATGGAAGCAATCGGTTTAATAACATCTTGAAAATTAAGCGAAATAACTAAATGCAAACATTATGAAGAAATTATTCGTTTTGGCAAAAGAATTGCATATACTATATATCAGTTCCAATTTACCTATAATTAATTACATCTTACATCTATCCTCCTCCTTAATGGTTAATCCGAATAAGCGGATTAGCCATTTTATTTTCATCCAGCGACTTTTTCCCTGGCCAGCTGATAATATATGGAATCCGTGTATTCTGTTGCCAGACGTTCATAGGCCTGTTTGCTTTTAGCCGTATCTCCCAGTTCGTGATAAAGCCGGCCCATATTGAACAGCGCACCATCCTTGACAACCGGATCCTCTCCACCAGCAATTTTTTCAAAATAGGATACCGCCATGCGGACATCCTGTTTTTTTTCATAGGCATACCCGAGACCACTCCATAGAAAGTTTTGATAGGTCGTGTCGTTTTTAAAATAAGTCAAAGCGGCTTCGTAGAGTTGAATGGCCCTTTCCGCGTCGCCCGCATCATAGCTTATCCCGGCGAATACCACGGTCGCCAGTTTCCCACCTTCGGTATTGTCATATTTCCTGATGATATATTCAAAATCGCCTCTGGCACCTTCATAGGCGGCAAGGGTATCCATAACCTTCTTTTGGGTTTCATATTTGCCAACAGCCTGATCAAGCAACAAAAAGGCCTTGTTTTCAGCACTGTTTGAAAAATACCGGTAACCGGCAATGACCACTAAGAGGATCAAAAAAGCACCTGCGGCATATGCCACTTGCTTGGTATACTGCCGCCCCCAGCGAATTATCCTGCCGGTAGTGGTGATAAATTCATCCGGCTCCTTGAGCAGTTGCTTCCGTGTAACCCGTTTTTGTTTTGCCATTATTCCTCCATAATCCGTTTTATCCTTGCCCAGCCCTCTTCAGGAATGGCCGCACCGACAACCTGACATACCTCGTATCCACAAGTTGATGCAAGTCTACCACATGTTTCGACAGCATAGCCCCGGGTGAGCCCAAATAAAAATCCGGACGCCCATAAATCACCGGCACCGGTGGTATCGATGACGGAACCTTTTCCCACAGGATCGATTTTCACGATTTCGCCATTTTGCGCGATATAGCTTCCACGTTCCCCGATTTTCAATACCGCTATTTTGGCTCTTTCAGAGAGGGCTTCAATCGCTTTTCGTTCCTCACGGTGCCCGGTAAATGCCGCAGCCTCATCTTCGTTGGCCATAAGAATGTCGACATATTCAGTGACGAGTGTCTCCAAGAGCGTCTTTTCCGATTCAACCACCGTATAACTCGCCAGGTCCAGAGAAATCATGGCGCCATCCTCTTTTGCCCGACGCAAGGCCTTTATAATCAGCTCATTGTTGAAAAGAAGGTATCCTTCGATATGAACCAAGGCTGCATCTAGGAAACTGCACCCGGCGATTTCGCCCGGCACCAATTCAGATGCCGCGCCTAGATATGTAAACATTGAACGCTGCGCATCGGGTGTCACAATTGAAAGGACCCTGCCCGTGGGTGATGCGGAAGTCATCAGCAAAGGATCCACATGACTGTTTTGCAGATCTTTTTTAAACAGATCTCCCATGGCATCTTGAGCGCATTTTCCTATGAAGCGGGTTTTGCCGCCAAGCTTTCCCACGCCAATGATCGTATTGCACGCCGAACCACCCGGAACCACAACAGGCGTACCGGACGTCAGGGAAATCATCTTGTCGATGAATTCACTGTCTACATAATTCATCCCGCCTTTTCCAAAACCCGTCTTCTCGACAAAGGCATCGTCTTCATGCGCCAGAATATCCACAAGAGCATTGCCGATACCCACAATGACATCCTTTGATTTATCAAAAGGTACAGACATCACCATGGTGTCACCAGACCAGGGACTTGTGAATCCAGCCCCTGTCCCCGTCAGCATGCTTGATTTGAAGCCAGTTTTTCTGACGATCCAAAATCAGAAAAGGAATTCCTTTTTCCACTGTAAACAGGATATCGTGGTTCGTACCTGGTCCGTTGCGGACATTGCATGTATTTTTGATCGTAATGACAGTCGGTTTCTTACGAACCAAGGACGTGTGTATCCAGCCTTCATCACCTTCAAAATCACGAAAGTTAATCCATGAACCCGATTTTTTGAGGACTATTATCGGATAATAGCTTTCGACTTTCCAAAGAATTTCATAGTCGGTTCCAGGCCCGGACCGAATATTGGCGATTCTTGATGACACCGAGAGTCGTTCCGCCATGGCAAAGCTACCGGTCAACAGAATTACCGCAACGGTCAATAATGAAATAAATCTCATGCCGCACCCTTTGCCGGATCCAATGGCTGAACCATTATTTTTTCCGCCAGTCCCCGTCCTAGAACCAGCCGTTTATAATCCAGAGCGATAACGAGCTGCCCCTGATTCAAGTTTGAAATGACATCGATTCGGTCCCCCACCCTCAAACCCATGCTCATCAGGCGCATCCGAGACCTGGTTCCACCTTTAAAACTCCTGACGATCAGTATTTCACCCTGTTTTGCCGCCATCAACGGCATCAGAGACAATCGTCGTTTGAGACAATGGGTACAAATACCATAAATTTCCATTTTATGCTGCAGCATATGGAACCCATGCGTTGCCGCAACCTGCAGTTGGAGATTTTCAAGCTGATTGTTCTTAAACTCGATGATCCGATTACATTTAGTGCATATCATATGGTCATGATGTTGGCCTATATGCCTGTGCTCGTATCGAATAACACCGTTGTTAAACCGGTGTTTGTGGGCAAAACCATACCGACACATGAGGTCCAGGGTATCGGAAATAAAGGCGGGGGCCAAATCAGCATCTTTTTCTTTTATGATTTCAAATAGTTCAATCTCTGAAATATGCCGCTCTGTCTGAAAAAAAGCCTCCAGAACCTTCATGCGGTCTTCCAGGGAGTCAATACCTTCCTGTTCAAAAAGCTTCTTGAACTGATCTTTTTCCTGAAGATGGATAGAATGCATCACATGACCTTGACAATATCAGCCGTTTGGACCTGGAATCGTGTAGGTCGTACATGACCCGCTCGAACAGTTTCGTGTCTGGCTCGTAGTACCCTGCTTCCCTCCGGACGCCACATTGATTGTGTGACTGGTAGTACTGATAACCCGCTCGACTTCTTCAGCGTCACATTCCGGGCACACCATCTCCACTGACTCACTTTTGTTCATGACAAGAATTTCGAAAAACGCTTCACACTTCAAACATTTAAATTCGTATATCGGCATTGTAAAATCCCATAACTTTTTGTAAAAAATGGATTTAAAATCTCATCTAAGGAAACCAACGACTCTGCCGGACAACACAATTCACCCAACATTCAGAAATTACAGTTACGACCATAAATGAAACTGTACTTGTAATACTATCGAGCAAAGATTGTCAAGAGATGAGTCAACTTACCAGGTATTCTTAATGAATGTGATGGAAGTCGATCCATAAGGCATAAGAATCCGGTTTTGAGTAATACCGGCAATAAAGTATCCGCTGCATAGTTATCTGAACTGAAAAAAGGACACTAAATTAGATCAAAATTTGGGGGCAAATTGAGTGCGGACGCAGCAATCCACTGTCTATAAAATAAAAAGACAAAAGATCGACAAATAAAAGACTCGAGAGCCATTATGGCGGAATGCCTTTTTCAGGATCCCAAATGAACTGCATCAAGCTCTGCCAATGAGGAAAAATCAATATTCGTATGGTGCAGCGCAGTTGGTTCCAAAATTCTTTCCGGGAGGTAAACTTGGTATATCGGACTTTCTGGTAAAGCGGATCAGTAAGATCTAAAATCTGATGAACATAAAATGCCACCAGGTTGATCATAAAAAAGATCATTGAAAGATTTTTGTGGCCATGGCCAAAGTTGTGTTCAAGGTGATAGCCTTGATTTTTCAATGTATTGAAGGTTTCGTTTTCAATCTTCCAGCGTGCCCTTCCCGCTTTGACCAGCATGACGATATTATTTTTATCAATCGTAATGTCGGTCACCCAACTGTTGTGATAGGTGGGCTTGCCATTGGTAATAATTTGGTAATCAAAAAAGTTGACCTGGTCGGCATCTTTAGAGCCATTGAGCGGTACATCGTTTACCCATCGGTATTGATGCTTGCGGCCCTTTTTGTCGGTAATCGTCATCTGTTCGCCGGCATTCAGATTGAACATGTCCTTTACCCATTCAAAAAGGATTTTATGGTCCGCCGGCTTGGCCACAAGAAT
>QMMS01000017.1 GCA_003647375.1 Deltaproteobacteria bacterium | reverse complement strand
TCTTCAGGTCTTTTTCATCGATGCCAAGTGCATCGGCGATCTCCTTGGGGTTCTTTAACCAGGAATCCAGAAGTGCTCTGGCCATTTCATCCAGCTCGAAACCTTCATAGTCCGGCATTTCAGCCCCTTTGAAGTGGTGGGCAAACACCTGGTCGAACAAATCGAAATAGCGCTCACTCTTGACCAGAATCGTCCGGGCGGACGTATAGAATTCATCGAGTGATCGAACAAGCCCCTTGTCCAATGCCTTATGAAGTGTCAAAAAGGCTGTTGGGCTCACCGGAACACCGGTTTCTTTGAGTTTGTAGAAAAAGTCAATGAACATGTAATCACACCTCAAAATATCGTATAACAATTTTATTTTGCGGTTATCTAAAAAGCTCAAGTAATACTGCGTACAGAAGTCTGCGGGGGTTCGTTTTAAAGTCGGGCAACTGTCTGAGATCGTTAGGCGCCGTTAGGCCCGCAGCATAAACAAAATGGTTACAAGGATATAACCAGTCGTTTTTTATAAATATATTTAAATACGACTGGCAGCGGCGGGTCTTACGGCGCCTTAGGAGCGAGTTTTGGCCGACTTTAAAGCGAATTTCCGCAGACCGCCTAGACAGTCCAGCTTGAGTTTTACGGATAACTGTTTTATTTTAAAATAGTCTTCGACGCTCCGTCTGCTGTAACGCCTTGCCGTAATCCTGACTTTTCTTGAACAGCACGCCTAAAAACGGCACCGCCCCCTTCAAGAGCTTTTTCGGTCTAAAATCCGGATCTGCATCCAGAGCCCGAATCCAGTTGATCAATTCCCGGGTTGCCGGACGTTTTTCCACGGCATCCAACTCCCGAAGACGATAGAATGTATCAATGGCGGTTTCGACCAGATCGGAATCAAGATTCGGAAAATGAACATGGATAATCCTGCGCATCATTTTTGGGTCCGGAAATGCAATGTGATGGAAATTACATCTTCCCAGAAATGGATCGGACAGGTCTTTCTTTGCGTTTGAGGTAATGATAATCACCGGCCGATGTTTGGTCTTTACAACCTTGTCGATCTCAATGATATCAAATTCCATCTGATCCAGGACATCGAGCATGTCATCCTGAAAATCGGTGTCCGCCTTGTCGATTTCGTCGATGAGCAGAACGGTCCTGACATCCGCTGTAAAAGCCTGGCCAATCTTACCCATCTTGATATAGTCCTCTATATTACTCACATCCCTTGTCGAGTCGCTGAATCGACTGTCATTGAGCCGTGTGAGTGTATCGTACTGATAAAGTGCCTCCACAAGCTTCATGCTCGATTTCACATTCAAAACAATCAGCGGCATTTGAAGACTCTCTGCAATCGCGTATGCCAGCATGGTTTTCCCGGTGCCGGGCTCCCCTTTTAACAGCAGCGGCATTTCAAGTGCCATGGAAACATTCACGATACTCGCCAGCTCCTCGTCCAGCACGTATTGTGTTGCACCGATAAATTTTTTATTTTTTCCCGTATCAAGCATACTGTTCCTCTCTTCTGATTTTGTCCGAAACACCCTTCGTCAACCTTAAAACCTTTTCAGCATGCCCAAGCGTGAGGGCGCCGGTTCCACAACTGGGTGTAATTAAAGATTGCCCTAAAACAACCAATGGGTCAATCCCCAAGGCGAATAAACTCTCTATTTTGTATCTGAACTGATCCGATAGGGAGGTTACCGTCTCCTTTTCAATATCGTCCGCATGAACCGTGGGAACAATTCCCCAGGCCAGACATTTTCCCGCGTTCATGAAATCGACGACGGCTTCCTGATAAAGAATCAAGCGATCGAAATAGGTGTATGCATCAAAACTGATTATCCCGGCACCCGTCTCCATCAACATGGACCAGTCTGTATTGGCACAAACATGAATCCCTGCCAAACCGCCCGCATCGTGAATCGCACCAATAAGCTCCGACAGACAGTCAACGATGACTTCCCGTGAAATACTGATGAACTCGGAAGTCCCGAAACCTGCCAACGCAGGTTCGTCTATGAAAAAAATCACCGGGAACCCTTTTGCCGCCAGTTGTTCCACCTGCCATCTGGCTTTCATGGATAACAACTTTACGGTCATATCCCGGAGAACATCATCATGAAAAATTGCCATGCCTGCCGGGTCTTTAATCGCTGTTCCAAGGGTGAAAGGTCCTGTTATCTGCCCTTTGACAGCTCTGGGCGCTTCAGTCAGGCGACCGAGTCGTTCCATAAAGGCAAAAAATCCCCGGGCGGTTTCCGGTGACAAGGCAAACAACACATTATCCAGGTCCGCAGAATGCGATGCTGCATTAAGGTAGGTTTCATAAAACCGGAGCATCTCATCCTGGAACGCCACATCTGCATTGTCCACATACAGGGAACCCTGGCGTCTTTTTAAACCGGGTAGCCCGGGTGCGAACTGAGCGACCATTCCTTCTCTTTTATCCCCGCCGGGCATCTGCGACCAATTCGGGATGGCAGGCGAATACGCCATGACAAGGTCAAATGCCTTATCGTCGTCCATTTTCGGGAGACTCCCAAGAAACAATGGCAGGCAGTCTGCGTTGAATGGTATTTTCCTCAATTCAGGTCCTTATCCTTTCTTGTTCTATGCTAATGCAGTTGTTGCCCACAGAAGGCATTTCATAGTAGAAGTCGAAACAAAGCGCAACAGGCAATTGACACTACCAGACCTCGATGCTATAATATTTTTTGATTTTGCGTGATGCGCGGCAAGGGGGCGTTCATGGCCGATATCATAGCCATAGATAAAAAAAGGAAAATAAAAGACAACGAACGATCCGACCTGATTCGAATGCACAAAATCATGGCGGTCAGAAAGGTCTTTCACTGTACACACTGCGCTTCCAAGTGTGAAAAATGCGGTTCACAATTGGGTGTCGACCCGATTAAAGAACAGGCAAAGCAACAGAACCGGCATATCCCATACAATTTCTGTGAAAGCTGTTCGGAAGAATACATAGACTATATTGAGCGGTTGAAGGGCAATGGCAATCCAGCGTATTACTGGCACAACGATGCCTGGCTTGACATCTGGCAAAAATGGATCCATTATCAACAAGCAATAGATACCTTTCTAAAATCAAAGGAATTTACCCGGCTTTTGCATGAATTGAAGCAAGGCGGGTCGATTTAACGTAACAGGAGGCGTACATGTTTGGAATAGGAATGCCTGAACTCATCATCATACTCGTCATTATTCTTATCATCTTTGGGGCCGGAAAACTGCCTGAAATAGGCGGTGGAATGGGAAAAGCCATTCGAAATTTCAGAAACGCCACCTCCAAATCCGACAAAGAAGAAACAGATAAAATCGAGGAAAATAAAGAATCCTGATTTTTCACCCAGTGCCGGTACTGACAAACGACCTTCGGATCCGTACCGGCAATTTTTTTGTCTGAATGAAAGGATGCATGGATTCGTCGCGTATCTTGCCCGCCATCTCATTCCATGAGACCGATGCCAAAACTCTATGTAGAAGAATATACCAAATCATTATCAGGAAAACATGTCTTCATCGCTTGCAGGGAAGGCATTTTGAGGGACCATTTCTCCGATATCATTGCGGACATAAAATTCCTGAACCGCCAAGGTGTTTTTACCACGCTGTTCCATAACATTTCGAATCGATTCTCCAACCAGAAACACTTTCGCGAAATTGCCAGCCGGCTACCTGAAACACGTGTGGTCAAGGTACTTCCTGAAATCAATTTTTATAATCATGTTCTTGAATACCAGGACCCTGTTTTTAAAATCATATTCCTGGAAAGAAAGTATCTCGTCGACAAGAAAGGCTTGAAAATAAATGCCATCACGACCCAAAGAGTCCGGCAATCTATTGGCGGATATGGTGACCTTATCGGAAATGTCAATTTCAAATCTATTCTGGAAATGATCTGCCAGAGGATCGATCATGGAAACATAGACAGAGTGCATATTCTTCCGGCTGGTCGGCATACCATCAAGCATGAACTTTTTTCCATCGAAGGATCCGGTACGCTGATAGCGAATAACTATGAGGAAGCGTTGCTAAGGGTATCCGGTGAGCACGAAGCCCAAATTGTCGCCGGCATTCTCAGTATGTACAAGCGGGAACGATTTCTCAAACCACGCAACCTGCAGTATATTCTTAACAGTATGTCCCGATTTTATGTATCGAAAATCGATGGCATTATCGTGGGCTGTGTGGAACAACTCGATATAGATGCTGAAACGGTTGAACTCGGGGCGCTTGCCATATCTGCCCGATTCCGAAATCAGCGCGTGGGCAATTTTACCATCAATGCGTTCGTTGACCGGATGGCCCGGAAAGGCTACAAACGATTTATCTCTTTCACAAATAACCCCCTACTCCAGAAACTCTATCGCGGGCTCGGATTTGAAAAGCGAAAGACAACGCTGTATCAAACCCGCCAGGAACAATCCCCTGGAGTGGCAATGTTTATAAAGGAAATATAAATTCGTAGAACGAATTTATTAAGACAAAGGAATTGGTTTTGTTCACATCCATCGAAGAAACAGAAATCCGGTTAAAGGACGCAGCCTATATCTGTTCCAGCGAAATTGCGACTGTCGTCTTCCTGTCGGCGGCAACAAACAAGCCGATCCTCGTGGAAGGACCCGCCGGTGTCGGAAAGACCGAACTGGCTAAAGCCGTCTCCAGATGCCTTGGATGGGACCTTATTCGACTGCAGTGCTACGAGGGCCTGGATGAAGCCAAGGCCCTTTATGAATGGGAATATGCCAAGCAGCTTCTCTATACACAAATGATGAAAGAAAAAATCAACGAGGTCATCGGTGGTGCTGTAACGCTGACGGAAGCAGCCGATAAAATCGCAGCCCAGGAAGATGCCTTCTTTTCAGAAAGATTTATTCAACCGCGTCCATTGTTGAAAGCCATCTCTTCGGAAAAACCAGTGGTGCTTCTATTGGACGAGGTGGATAAGTCAGACCCGGAATTCGAAGCTTTTCTGCTGGAAATTCTGAGTGATTACCAAATCTCCATACCCGAGATCGGCACACGCAAGGCAGTACACATCCCCTTTGTCATCTTGACATCCAACAACTACAGGGATATGAGCGATGCCCTCAAAAGACGATGCCTTCACCTGTACATTGATTATCCGGACAAGGATCTCGAATCCAGGATCATGAATTTGAAAATTCCCGCTATCCAGCAGAAGCTGTGCAACCAGATTGTTGAATCGATCCAGGCCATCAGGACCATTGATCTGAAAAAGAAACCTGCCATCTCCGAGACGCTCGACTGGGCCAATGCACTTATGGCGCTTCAGGTGGAAGACCTGTCCAGCGATGTGGTTCTGAAAACATTGAACGTTATTGTCAAACATCGCTCGGATGCCGACATGGTTAAAGAGAATCTTGCGCTGGTATCTCGTAGAATTGGTTAAAGAAAGGGTCCAAGGGGCCGAGGATTCAAGGGTTCAAGTGTTGCTGACAGCTAAAAGCAGATAGCAGCATCCCAGCTTCCAAGCATTATAGCTTCCCAGCATACAAGAGAGGGTTCACTTCGTGTCACTCAGATCCTTGACCCCTGGAATCCTTGGACCCTTCAATTAAACAGCTCTTTTGGAGATGATCCATATGCAAAATCTTATTCTTAAATTTGTTGATTCCGCAAGGGCGGCGGGCCTGCGAATATCGACATCTGAAACACTCGACTGCCTCAATCAGCTTCAGCATATCGATCCCTTAGAGGAATCCCAATTTTCGCGGACGCTGCGAGCCAATTTTGCCAAGAGCCACCGGGACCAGCACCTTTTCAACCACCTGTACGACCTCTTTTTTCATGAGCTGCGGGATAATGAAAATCTCAGCGGTTCCGAAAAAATTTCCCATATCAAGAATGAGATCAAAATTCGACTTAAAACCGATATGGGTAATGACGGTCCCATGGTACCCATCATCGAATTTTTAGATGGTAATCCGGCAAACTATCTCCAACGACTCCGGCAAATCGAATCGGAAGGCACCGGCACCACCAGGGGAGTCGGTTCCGGCTTTGGCGGCATGGTCAGACGGCTTGATATCATGCTCGCCATCAACCGGGCAGGCGTATCCGTCTCTCAGTTTCTTGCTAAAAACCGCACCAGGATCCATTGGGAAACCCGCCAGGACATCGAGACGCATTATCAACAGCGAAGGGACAGCGCCCTTCGGCTCTTGACTGGAAACCGTACCAGCGGAAACAAGCGGCAAAGAACACGAAAATCGTATGACCGGCACCTGGGGAAACTCGGAGAAACCGCTTTCACCTCATTGACGAGAAAAGAAGTCGAAGAGATGAGGGATGCCATACGGGCCCTGGTCCGGAAGCTGAAAGACACTGTTACGCTCCGATATGCCGTCCACGCAAGAGGTGTTTTGGATGTAAAAAAAACCCTGAGAAAAGCAGCCCGGTACCAGGGACTGCCCATGGAGATCGTTTACCGGAAGAAACCGCCCCGACGCGGCAAAATAGTGGTTCTTTGTGATGTGTCAGGCTCAGTCTGGTCTTCGGCAAAGTTCATGCTCAATATGCTCTATTCGCTCCAGGAATGTTTTACCAAAGTGCGCTCTTTTATTTTTGTTTCCGGTCTCGATGAGGTCAGTCATTTCTTTGAAGACCACGATGTGGACCAGGCCATTGACCGGGTCATGAGCGACGCAGACATTGCCTATGACGCTTCCACCGATTACGGTCAGACATTTCGGGAATTCAAGACCGACTACCTGGATATTCTGAATAAAAAAACAACCCTCATTATCATTGGTGACGGCCGATCAAATTATACCAATCCCGAAGCAGGTATCCTCAACGAGATGCGGGAAAAATGCCGGCGTGTGCTCTGGCTCAATCCTGAGACAGAAGTATTCTGGTATTCAGGCGACAGTGAAATGCGTACCTACCAGGAAATCTGCAACGAGGTCAGACCCTGCGGTAATCTTAATCAACTGATAGAATTTATTCGAGAATTAATCCTTTGACGGTCTCGTAAAAAGTCCAACTTCTGTGTTGTGCTGCATTTCGTAATCATTCAACGTACGATAAGTACGCCTCATGATTACAAAATTTGCACGCCTTGAATTTGAACCTTTTACAAAACCGTCTAACTTGGACTTTTTACGAGTTCATCAAACCTTTGACGGCCTACACTGACTGGCTTATCAAGCGTTCCAGCATTCCTTTATGAGTTCCTATCCAATGCATTAGACCAATATTATGGTTTAGAAATCCATAATATGCATCATCATCCGGTTCTGCCGTGCCATAAAAATCAACCAGGCTCCAATTGAGCACATAAAGATTGGCAATGGACAGCATGGGAACCAGATTCCTCTGTTCCTGCTTTGTCAAAGGGTCGATATGACTCAATTGACGGCAGGTATCATTGTAAGCATTCAGAAAAAGACTAAATTTATCCAGTCGAAGACCTGCTGCAGGGTCACCCCAGATACTGGTAAAATAAACCAGACCCAGGGCAACATCAAACAAACGGTAATCGATTTTTGACCAGTCAAAATCGAAAATACCGACACCTTTTTCATCACGATATTTCAAGTTTCCAGGGTGATAATCACAATGAACCGGTAATTCCATCATTCCCTGAAACCGGGTTTCAAAGGCTGTTGCATCCGCCAGAGCCTTACAGATCGGTTCAAAATTCTCTTTGAACAATTGGTCACACCGACCATCACCAGCCTGTTTCAGGAATGTGGAAAAGGTGGTCTTGAATGTGGGAATAAACGCCATGATCCGGGGTTGAACCCGATCGATGCCGGGTGAACTTTTGAATCCTTGACCGCAGTGGTGAAGATGGGCAAGAATACCGGCCGCACTGTTGAACTCCTTATCTGTCAGGTCCGTGTCGGTCCAGGAATACTTATCTTCCCCTTCAAGAAACTCGAATAATGCCCAAACTGCGTTGCTTGCCCGATGATCTGCCGGCGATGGCGTCGTTACCAGTGTTTTACCGTTTCGGCACGATACAATGGCGGCTGCAAGGGTAAACCCATTTGATCTCAAATGATTCAGCAGGGCGTGTTCGAACTGAATTTCTTTTTCGATTGCGTTGGGGCTATACAGTCGCAGAAAATACCGCCGGGAACGATCGTTGGCCGACATCCAGACAGCATAGCTTTTATTGCAATATCCACCCAAAACAACCTTGGTTCGTGTCAGTTTCCCAAGGTCGTAATTGTCTTCCATCACGCTGCGAATTGTTTCCGTTAAACCCGCATCCATCCATTCTGACTGAGGTTTCATCTTTCTTCTTTCAGGATTGTTTTCAAAAATTGTCCCGTATAACTCTTCGCAACCATAGCAACCTTTTCCGGAGACCCCTGGGCGACAACTGTCCCGCCGTCATATCCCCCATCGGGCCCAAGATCGATGATCCAGTCACACGTTTTGATAACATCCAGATTATGCTCGATAATCACGATGGTATTGCCGGAATCCCGAAGACGTTTCAGCACGGAAAGCAGCATCTTGATATCCTGAAAATGAAGTCCTGTGGTGGGTTCATCGAGAATATAAAGGGTTTGGCCGGTGGCCCTTTTTGCAAGCTCTCTGGCCAGCTTGATCCTTTGGGCTTCACCCCCCGAAAGGGTTGTGGCGGATTGGCCGAGTTTGATATAGGACAACCCCACATCCATCAGGGTGTCGAGAATCGATTTAATTTTAGGATGGTTGGCAAACAAGTCCCGGGCCTGATGGACAGAAAGGTTCAGGATATCTGAAATGGAATGGCCCTTGTATTTGATTTCCAGGGTGGCCGCGTTAAACCGCTTTCCCTTGCAGTTCTCACAGGGCACGTATACATCCGCCAGAAAATGCATTTCAACTTTGATATGACCATCTCCCTGGCACGTCTCACACCTGCCGCCCTTCACATTGAAGGAAAAACGCCCCTTTGGGTATCCGCGCAATTTCGATTCCGGCAGCAGAGCATAAAAATCCCGTATATGATCAAACACTTTCGTGTAGGTGGCAGGGTTACTCCGTGGCGTTCTGCCGATGGCCTTCTGATCGATGTTGATGACCTTGTTGAGATGTGACAATCCCTCAATACTGCCATGTTTGCCGACCTCCAGGAGAGAATCATGAAGCTCTCTCGCCAGTGCCGGATAAAGGATCTGATTAACCAGAGTGGATTTACCCGCGCCGGAAACACCGGTGACCGCCACGAGCAAACCAAGAGGTATGCGCACATGGATTTGCTTGAGATTATTTTCTGAGGCCTTCCTGATCGTCACCCACCTGTTGCCTGTATTCCGAACAGATTTTCGGACTTCCGGCACGTCAATCATTTCTTTACCGGAAAGATATTTGCCTGTGATGGACTTGCGAATTTTCATGACCCGGGCCGGGGTTCCCTGGGCCACGATTTCGCCACCAAGATGTCCGGCGCCGGGTCCGAAATCCACAAGCCAGTCTGCCGATTCCATGGTTTCCTTGTCATGTTCCACCACAATGAGCGTGTTGCCGATGTCCCGCAGATGACCTAACGTGTTGAGCAGTTTGATGTTGTCTTTCTGGTGAAGCCCGATGGAGGGTTCGTCCAGAATATAAAGAACGCCTGTGAGCTCAGAACCGATTTGGGATGCCAGGCGAATCCGCTGGGATTCACCCCCGGACAGGGTCGGGCCCTTCCGGTTCAAGGACAGATATCCCAGACCGACATTTACCAGAAAGCCCAAACGACTTCCGATTTCTTTCAACAGTTCATCGGCAATCATCTTTCGGTTTCCGGACAGTGAAAGGGCGTCCAGAAAACGGGCGGCCTCCTGAATCGTCATCTCCGTGATATCAATAATAGAACGCCCGTTGATTTTCACGCTCAACACTTCCGGTTTGAGGCGCCGTCCCCTGCAGGTGGGACAGTTCTTGGAAGACATAAATCTGGCATACCATTTTTTCATGCTTTCGGATCGGGTCTGCTTATATCGCCGCATGAGACTGTTGAGGAGCCCTTCATGGGTGGTGGTGAATTCTCCCTGTATTTTTTCGGATCGCCAGTTGACGACCATCTCCATCCCATTGGAACCCTTTAATATCAAGTCTTTGTGCTTTTTCGGCAACCGGGTCCAGGGCACATCCATGTCGATGCCCCATTGGGATGCCATGGCCTTGAGCCGCATAAACCCCCAGGATCCATTTTCCGCCTCCGGTTTGGAAAAATAGTTCTGCCAGGGGATAACGGCGCCTTCCCGGATGGCCTTGGTCTTGTCGGGAACAATTTTTTCGACATCCATGGAGAGCATGGATCCAATACCATTGCAGTCCGGGCACATCCCCATGGGTGAGTTAAAGGAAAACAGCGGTGGGTCCAGCTCAGGATAGGCGATACCACAACAGGACCTGGCTTCACTCATGCGAATATCTTCTTTCCCCATCACGTGCAGGATGATCTTGCCTTGCCCGAGTTTGAGAGCTGTTTCCACTGAGTCGGTCAACCGCTTACGAAAAGAAGCCCCCGCCTTTATCACCAGCCGATCCACCACCACCTCGATGGTATGTTTCTTGTGCCTGGCAAGGTTCTGCACCACCTGGATGTCGCTCACCACCCCATCGACACGCACCCGCGCAAACCCATCTCCTTCTATCTTTTTCAACAGTTCCCGGTATTCACCCTTTCTGTTTTCAATAACGGGAGCCATGATAAGAACCCTGGTGGCCTCCGGCAGATTCAGAGCCTGGAAGACCATACTTTCGGCATCTCCCCTTCCAACACGCTTGCCACACTTATAGCAATACTGGTCCCCAACCCGTGCAAACAGAACCCGCAGATAATCATAAATTTCTGTAATCGTACCAACCGTCGACCTTGGATTTTTACTGACAGATTTCTGTTCAATGGCAATGGTGGGGGATAACCCCCTGATGGTGTCGTATTTGGGCTTCTCCATCTGGCCGATAAATTGACGGGCATAGGCAGAAAGGGATTCGACATACCGCCGTTGCCCTTCTGCAAAAATAGTGTCCAATGCCATACTCGATTTTCCTGACCCCGACACCCCCGTAAACACGATCAGCTTTTTCTTGGGCAGTGAGATATGGATGTTCTTCAGGTTATGTTCTCTGGCACCCTTGACGATGATGGCATCCAGCTCTTGCGATCTTTTCGCTTTCCGGGTGGTTGTGGCTGTATTTATTTTGGCTGCTGTCGATTTTTTCATGAATGGTTGTCCACTCTGGGGTAAAGTCTAACCTAAGCACCCAGATGACATCTGGCAAGATTGAAATAGTTTTGCTGCGAGGATCTTCAATAACGAAGTGACATGGCCTATCAGGGTTGGTTCAAGCTCGATTTTATTTCTTCCAACGTCTCCTGGAAGACGCCTGACATGGGACCGCCCATGCTGACGGCTTTTTCAGCGGCGGCCAGCGCCGCCTTTTTTTTCCCCTGTTCAAATAGAACCTGGGCAAGATTGTTGAATGTGGCACCCTCAGTGGGGAATTGACGCGCTGCCTCAGCAAAGGATCGTTCAGCGGTAGGTAGGTCGCCCATGGCATAGTAGGCGTTGCCGATACCCATACGGGCGTGAAAATTGTCAGGCCATTTTTCTATAGCCGTATGATACCCCTGGATGGCTTCCGGCCATCTTCTCGCTTTTTCAAGACCCAATACCGCGTCTGCATAGGTTGCTTCAGCGGCGGTGGCAGGCAATCGGTCCGGCGGGAGCGTTAACAACCCCCAGTAACTGCTCCGGGACCAGGTGTTGTCGAAAACGCGCATGGCCGTTTCTTTGCTGTTCGTTTCACCGGAATGCAACGTCACGACACCTGTATCAGCATCATACCCGATCACCACGGCATAATGCCAAACAGGAGCCCAGGACAGCCCCAGGTTCTGCAGCACGATAACCGGGTGGCCGGCAGCCACCTCTGCAAGCAGTTCCTCGGGGCTTGAAATTACATAGGCCACCCTTCCGTGGCGCCGGGCAGCGCCGATCATGGCCGGTTGCAAACTTCCTTTTAGAGAGGGCGTGTACACCGCCGCGGCAAGCTTGTCCGGATCCGTAGCCACACCACTCCAAACAAGTGTCATGGCCAGAGAGGCCGGACCGCACTGATAGTCTGTCTGGGGGAAAAAGGGAACCGAAGAGATCTGATGCTGCACAGGCATACCCTTGAATGGCGGTGACCATTGCCGTGACAGGGTACCTGCACAACCCAAAAGAACCGTTGCCAGAACCAGGCACAGGAAAAAACCTGTACCTGATACCGGCAAAGGCCTATTATTCGACTGTCTTTTTAACAAAGGGAAAAATATCTGTATATCCGAGAATGTCAGTTACCAGCAGCACCAGAAAAACCAGTACCGTAAGACCGACAATATAGCCGATGAGGCCACCTGCAGGCAGTTGCTCCATGGTATCTGCAAACTGGATGGCCTCCTGATCCGTCAAGGTACTGACCCTTGCCTGTGCTTCAATGGGGTCGATACCGCGGGCGACGAGTGCTGTCTGAATATCTTCACGTGCCAGCACACTGGTAATATAAGCCCGGGCTTCCACAGCCTTCTGAGATCCCATCAGTTCTTCCGTACCAATCAAGGCTGCCAGTGCGGACTGATACGGCAGTGACAACATCAACATCAAGATCAACAGGAAAATACTGACAGGTCTCAACCTGTTTCGAATATTTTTCATGTCAGGCCTCCGTTTTAAAGTTGAATGGTTTAAGTGTACCCTGTTAAGGAATTCTGCCTAATTTCAATTCTCTCGCTATTATGATTCAGGCTCAAAATGGGATATCATCATCCTGGGAACCTGAAAATTCCGGGCCGGGAGGCATGTCATTCTTTTTGAATCCCGAGCCCCCTCCTGTATTGTCATACGAATCCTTGGAGCCAAGCATCTGCATCTGTGATGCAACGATTTCAGTCGTATAGCGTTTGTTGCCGTCTTTATCCTGCCAATCGCGAGTCTGCAGGCGACCTTCGACATAAACCTGTCTCCCCTTGGAAAGATATTCACCACATATTTCCCCAAGTCGTTGGAAGGCGACAATTCTGTGCCACTCTGTACGTTCTTGTTTCTCGCCGGTTTTCTTGTCTTTCCACTCCTCGGATGTTGCGATACTGAAATTTGCGATGGCGGTTCCATCCTGTGTATAACGAACCTCCGGGTCCCGTCCAAGTCGACCGATAAGCAATACCTTGTTAACACCTGACATTTGATACCTCCCCTTGATGATAAATACAAAAGTTAGTGATATAAGACCTTACCTTGTATATCAAAATAAATCAAACTCAAGAACAATCCCCTTTTCCGGCTCTCCTGTCAGGTTATAGTTGATTTAAGGAAATCAAAGATGATATTATATAAGTATCTGTTTTTTAGATCTGTTCAATTCACAACATATTGCCGCGACAGGTATATAGGTCTTCGGATAAGGATTAGAAAAAATGCATATGGTTACTAAAGAAGAATTAATCAACGCTGCAAAACGAGCAGACAAGAAAACGGATGGACCGCTTTCACAAAATGATTTCATCAGAATAACTGGAATTAGGGAGTGGCAAATCGAGAATCAGTTCACAGAAGGAGGTTGGTCTGAATTAAAGCGTCTTGCAAAAATTGAAAGTCAACCAAAGCGTTCTAAGACACTCTCGGATAAGAAAGCTATTACCAAGAAAAAAACTATTGCCAAAAAGAAAACTATCGCCAAAAAGGAAGCTATTGCCAAAGAAGATGTTATCACCGAATTGGATAGTTTGGAATTAACGGATACAAAATCAAACCACGAGATAATACAGCCCCCAATTAATCCCCCTGCACAATCTAAAAAAGGAATGGAGGAAATGATTAAAGTGGAAATTGCTGAGTTTGGTGAGTTAATCGACTTTAGAAGTCTTAGGCACGCCCCGATTAATGAAAACGGCGTTATATATCTATTCGGGATGGTAAGTCATGAAATTGGTTTTATGGTCGAAGCTGTTCATGCTGCTTTTCCTGACTGTGAAGCCAAAAGACACATAGGTGAGAATCGGTACCAACGTGTAAGAATCAAATTTGAATATAAAAGCAGCGACTTTAAATCACATGATTATGACCCTGCTGGTGCTGATATGATAGTTTGTTGGATTCATGATTGGCCTGACTGCCCATTAGAGGTCTTAGAGTTAAAAAGTGCGATAGATAAGCTCGAAAGCTAAAGTGAAGGAATGGCCAACTTCCTGCCTTTATGTTAGCAATATCTCATGCCAAGATTAGCCCGCCTTGACGCACCCGGTATTTTGCAACACATCATTATCCGTGGCATAGAGCGTCGCAGGATATTCAGAAGCAACAAAGATATGGATGTCCCTACATTCTAAACATTGAGAAAGCGCACCGGTAAAAGGGCGAAGAAATGCTTGGACCAAGCTACGGCAAATGGTGGAACGAGCAGCCAAGGTATGCACGACTGCGCTACGGACTTATAGTCCTTCCTTTCGTCCTCGTCTTGTCCTGGATGCTGTACCAGTATACGACCGGTGTCTATCTGCGTGCCGATATCTTCGACGCTGTCGAGCGTGGCAATCTCGGCGATATACGTGCTTTGATCTTAGACGGTGCGCCTGCCGATGCCCGACAAAATAACGGCACATCCCTACTTCATCATGCCATAGAAATGGGCCATCTTGAAGTCGTACCACTGCTCATCAAAGAAGGTGCGGACGTCAATGCCGTGGATCACCGAGGCATCACACCGATCCACCTGGCGGCCGGCAAAGGAAACACAAAGACCGTCAAGCTACTGATTCAAAACGGTGCCAATCCGAGTATCAAGAGTGAACAATACGGATTACCTCTGCACTGGGCAGCGAATTCGGGCCACATCGAAATACTGCGTCTCTTGCTCGATGCGGGTGCAACGGTCGACCCCGAAGACCTGTGGGGTCGCACACCTTTTCATTATTCGATATATCTCGGGTATGCTAACGTGGCGAAGTTTCTTTTGTCTCGGGGAGCGAACGTCAATGCCAAGGATTCAAGGGGGCACACGCTGCTGCACTGGGCGGCGTCTAAAGGTTGGCGAGACATCTTCACACTCCTTATCGACTTCGGCGCAGACACGGAAATTCGAGACCGCAAGGGTAACACGGCTCTTCATAAAGCAGCAAGAAACGGAAACCGTGATCTTTCAACCCTCCTTATCGAACACAGCGCCAATGTAAACGTGAGTACACCGGGTCTTCGTGTTACCCCGCTACACAAGGCCGTGAGATATGGTCACGAGAAAATAGTCTGCTTACTGTTAAATAGGGACGCAAACGTGAATGCATATAGCAAGCTCTACGGCACGCCTCTTCATTGGGCCGCCGAAAGGGGTCACCGGGGCATAGCAAGGGTATTGCTCGAATATGGGGCAAGCACAAACATACTGGACAGTCACCAACTCACACCGGCGGACAGGGCCAGGGAGGAAGGCCAAGAGGATCTTGCCACGCTGCTCGATACTGTAAACGAAAGCGGGAAACCGGGCATGCCCGACCTCTCGCGACCATCAGGAAACCACACAATGTACGAAGAATGCGTTTTCCCAAAAAGGATGCAAAGCACGAGCCGTACAGTATTGGCTGATTATATTGATGATCAAATATCGACCGCAGAGTTTCTTCGCCAATTCTCGTTGACTAATTCCAGGTATCTCGCACTCGGCAATTGTCTCGTCAGACTTCTCGACTCCATCTCCAAACGTCAAAAGGGAGACCCATCAAAATGAACATGGACATCAGCCAAATCGCAGAGAAAATCATCCAAGGCGGCAACAACGTGATATTCACCGGTGCCGGGATCTCCACGGAAAGCGGAATTCCCGACTACCGGAGCCAGGGGGGCATCTGGGATAAGTTCAAGCCGGTCTACTTTGACGAATTCATGTCCCGGGAAGATGCCCGCATCGAGTACTGGCAGCGCTGGCAGGAGCTCTATCAGGGATTACGTCAGGCAACACCCAATAAGGGCCATCAAGCCATTGCCGAACTATATCAGATGGGGCTGGTACAAGCCGTGGTTACCCAGAACATCGACGGCCTTCACCAGGCATCGGGGATACCGGATACCGCCGTCATCGAACTGCATGGCAATACTCTGCGGATCCGCTGCATGTCCTGCAGCAAAATTTCTGCCACCCAGGAAGCGTACGACCGGCTTTCCAGTGGCGACCTTGCTCCAACCTGCGACTGCGGGGGTTATCTGAAACCGGATACTATTTCCTTTGGCCAGTCCATGCCCATGGACAAGGTCAACCAGGCCATCGCCCTGTCTCAAAACAGCGATTTCTTTATCGTGGTGGGGTCAACTTTGCTGGTGCAACCGGCTGCCCACATGCCCATCTATGCCAAACAAAACGATGCCGTCCTGGCCATTATCAACCTGTCCGAAACACCCTGTGACGATATGTGTGATTTCCTCTTTACGGAAAAAGCAGGGATTGTCCTGGATAGAATATTGGAAGAGGTCAGACTAATTATTGCTCGTTAAGTTTCTTGAAATTTTCGGGCTTGCCCGGGCATTTCACAAACCTGATCGGATTTGGTGTAGGACCTTGTAGTGTATACAAACCGCATTTTCATCAAGTTGTTCCATGGATAACAGATTGAGATCCATCGAGATCTCTTCTGAAAAAACAGCAAGGCCGGTACCGAATATTTTCGGGCAATAGGTCAATATCATCTCATCGATAAGGCCTTCGCGCGCAAAGAGATAATTGATCTGGGCACCACCAATCAATATCACATGGTCAAAACCTTCCGACGCCAGATCCTCCAGAATTTCAGCAGGTTTCTGATTTGTGAAAACCAGGTTGTCCTGGTTTGAAAATCGATCGGTTTTTCGGGTCAAGACGATATTTTTGCGGCCGGGCAATGGCAGTCCGATGGTGTCGTAGGTTGCCGATCCCATGACAACCACCCCGGCACCCATTGTAAGTTGCTTGAAGCGCTTCTTGTCCTCTTTTCCGGACCAGTCTGGAAAATGCGCTGCATTCTTTCCAATCTTGCCATCCGCCGTCAGCGCCATTATAAGTATTACTTTCATTTCTTAATAGCTCTATAGCAGGGTTACACGCGTTTGATTATAACGACAAGATCCTGTATCAGAATCTCTCTCTCCGCAATATCGATTATCTCCTTACCCCTGTCCAGGATGGCATCTATCTGGAGACCCATTTGGTACATATGCTCTTCGCCTGTCAGCATATTCATTACCCACACAACCTGGCCATGAAAAACAATATCCCTGCCCACGCTGATCCTAATGGCGACATGTGTCTCGGGGGCAACGGAGCCGGAAGACCGGATTTTGAGCCCCTCGATCGACAATTCCTCCACTGAAACCGGGAATGAACCGTCAAACATTTCCAGCTGTCCCGAGGTATAAACTTTGTGTCTCGGGAATCTTCGTTTCTCTACTATTTCTCTGGTCATTGGAGCTCGTAAGCCTTTTGTTTAAGAGTCAATTTTCCTGCAATTCTTTAATATCGGCATAACAATCCAGCACTTCAGGATTGATCAGGGCATCTTTGTTTGAAACCGGCTGATTCTGAATTATCTTCTTTACCGCAATTTCAACTTTCTTCATGTTGAGCGTGTACGGTATATCCGCCACCGGGATAATTTTCGCCGGTACATGTCTGGGTGATGCATTTGTCCGGATAGTGGTTTTAATTTTATGCTTGATGGCTTCTGTCAAGTCAACACCTTCAGCCATTTTGACGAAGAGTATGACCCGCACATCATTGTTCCAGTTCTGACCCACGACAACACTGTCTGCAACTTCATCGATCTGATCGATCTGGCGGTAAATTTCGGCCGTTCCAATTCTGACGCCACCCGGATTCAACGTGGCATCGGATCGTCCAAACATGATGATGCCACCCCTTTCCGTTATAACGATATAATCCCCATGACGCCAGACGTTGGGATAAACATCAAAATAGGCAGAATGATATTTTTTGCCATCCGGGTCATCCCAGAAGTAGATGGGCATGGAGGGAAAAGGATCCGTACAAACCAGCTCTGCCTGCTGCTTTATGGCCGAACGGCCATCTTCATCAAAAGCCTTCACGTTCATCGCCAGACCCCTGCATTGCAATTCACCGGCATAAACCGGCCCCATGGGATTTCCAAGGGCAAAACATCCGTTGATGTCCGTACCGCCGGCAATGGATGCCAGTTGCAGATCGGATTTGACGGCATCGTATATGAATTCAAAGCCTTCGTCAGAAAGTGGTGACCCGGTCGACAGCACCGCTCGAAGGGAATTCAGATCATAAATTTTTCCCGGTTCCAATCCTGAGTTCTGGAGTGCCGCAATATACCCGGCGCTGGTCCCGAAAACAGTAACCTTTTCATCCTGAGCCATGCGCCAGAGAACATCCGGGGACGGATGGAACGGGTTGCCATCGTACAGTACCAGTGTTGCGCCGATGGACAGAGAACTCACAAGCCAGTTCCACATCATCCAGCCGCATGTCGTAAAATAAAAAATCGTGTCATCCCGTTTCAAATCCGTGTGCAGCATGAGTTCTTTCATATGATGGATGAGAATACCCCCGGCGCCCTGAACCATACATTTGGGAAGTCCCGTTGTCCCGGAAGAGTACATGATATAGAGGGGATGGTCAAAAGGCAGCTGCTCGAACCGCAGCACAAGGCCTGGCTCATCAGACCTGAAATCGTTATAAATTACCGCGTTCTGCACAGCATGTATGTCCGGTTCACTTTCCGTATAGGGAACAACCACAATCGTCTCAATAGAAGGCAAGTCCTTTAATATATTGGCGATCCGATCCAGGCAACCGATGCGTTTGCCTTTGAAAAAATAACCGTCAGCCGTAAAGAGCACCTTGGGTTTAATCTGGCCAAATCGATCCAATACACCCTTGATCCCAAAATCCGGAGAGCATGAAGACCAGGTTGCCCCCAGACTCGTGGCAGCCAGCATGGCAACAATGGTCTCAGGCATATTGGGCATGAATCCAACGACCCTGTCACCGGGTTCGATCCCCACGTTTCTCAGAGCCTCCGCTATTCTAGCCACCTCATCATAGAGCTGTGCATAGGTCATCTTCTTGCTGACCTGGCTTTCACCATTGAATATCAGAGCAATCTGATCGTCGCGATAGCGCAGAAGATTTTCTGAAAAATTAAGACGAGCGCCCGGAAACCACTTGGCACCAGGCATTTTCCCCAGGTCGTCCACGACCTGATGGGCTTTTTGGGAGGCAATAATATCGGCAAAGTCCCACATGGCCTCCCAGAATTCAGGAATATGGTCGATAGACCACTTGTGGAGCTCGGGATACTCGGAAAAATTCTCTTGATGTTTTTCATTGATGGCGCACATAAAACGGAACATGTTGCTCTGTTTGATCCGTTGTTCTGAAGGTTCCCACAGTAATCGAGCCATTTGAATACTCCTCTATTGATAAAGACACCGCTAATAAGGTAAGAACACTTTACGGTTGCATTTAATTTTAAGGTAACTAGAATATCAGCATGGTTTGCCATCATCAAGGATGGCAGCCATCGTGCGGGCAAGAATCAATTACCTGGCACGTGATCACCATTAACAGTAATTGCTGGTTTTTTCAACTCACTATCCGTCACATTAACCTGTTTTTGGAAAAAAACAATCACCCCGGATACCGGGCCGGCAACAATTTCAAAAGGATCGGCGAACCCATTGATAAAAGGTCAACACCATGCACTATGAAGGAATGATTATCCGGCCCCCCAGCGAAGCAAACAGTATCCTGCTACAGGTAACTGTGGGATGTTCACACAACAAATGTACATTTTGTGGAACGTTTGCCGGGGAAAGATTCAAAATCAAGTCGGACGAAATTGTCGACCAGGATATTCAATTTGCAAAAGAATACTGCCGGCGGCAGCGACGTGTTTTTCTATGCGACGGTGATGCACTCATTATTCCACAAAAGCGCCTGGTGAATATCCTGAAAAAAATCGAGACAAACCTCCCCTGGGTCACCCGGGTCGGCATCTATGCCAATACCAAAAGTATTCAGATGAAGACGCCTGAAGAGCTCGCGAAACTTCATCAGCATGGGTTGCGTATTGCCTACATGGGTCTGGAAACAGGGGATGACGTTACATTGAAAGCGGTCCGAAAAGGGGCGACCGCCAAAAAAATGATTGCCATGGGCAAAAAAATCCGGGAAGCCGGCATAAAACTGTCCATCACCGTCCTGCTTGGCCTGGCAGGCAGGGAACGATCCATGATTCATGCACAGGAAACAGGAAATGTCCTGTCGGCCATCGACCCGGAATATGTAGGTGCCCTCAGCTTGATGCTCATTCCAGGAACACCGCTCAGCAATGACCACGAAAAGGGAATTTTTCCGTTACTGGAACCGGACGAGATGCTCAAGGAATTACGGCATATGATTGCCCACACCCATCTCTCCAGGGGTTTGTTTCACGCAAATCATGCGTCCAATTATCTTCCCATCAAGGCACGAATGCCAAGGGACAAGGAACGAATCATCCAGCAGATCGACCAGGCCCTGGCTGGAAGCATTGCCCTCAAGCCGGAGTGGATGCGGGCGTTATAACTGAAAACATAGCCTGTTAGGGGTTTAGGCTATAGGCTGTTAGGCGCTGACCGATTGCGGCTCATTGCTTACAGCTAAGTATTTATTCCATCGTCAGGGCCAGTCGGCAATAACGTGACTCAGTGTCCCTGACGTTGACAAAAAAAGGTAGCATAAACCATGGACTTTCAAATTTTCTTAACCACGTTCGGCATGGTCTTCCTGGCCGAGTTGGGTGACAAAACCCAACTGGCTACATTTTGCCTGGCAGCCGACTGCGATCCAAAAATATCCGTCTTTCTCGGTGCTGCCCTGGCGTTGGTACTGAGTACACTTATAGCGGTTGCTTTAGGCTCTACATTGAGCCGGTTCGTTCCGGAAAGTTATATCAAGCTTGGTGCCGGCATCTTTTTTGTTATCGCCGGTGTTTGGATGCTGGTGGGAGCGGGTCGCTCCCTGATGTCATAAACCCCATAGTTGTATAAACAACATGGCAAAGTATAGATAATAAGCTGTTATTATATACAATACCGTTGCGATAGCGGCAAAGCCGCTTCAAATAAATTTTCGGAGAAAATTTATTAATGAAAGAATTTTTTAAGGTCACCGATCTCGAAACGGTTCTCGAATGGACTTCTCTTTTTCAACCCGTAGATAAAGAAATCATCTCCCTGACCAGTGCGCTTGGCAGAACTCTGGGAACGGACATCCAATCCAAGATCAACCTGCCGGATTTTCCCCGGGCGATCATGGATGGATATGCCGTGAGAGCCGCATCGACGTTCGGAGCATCTGATGGAAACCCTGCATATTTGGACATCGTAGGCACCATCGCCATGGGTGAAAACCCTACTCTCTCTATCAAGCCGGGCGAAACCGCCAAAATATCTACCGGGGGAATGCTACCCGGGGGTGCTGACAGCGTTGTCATGATTGAGCACACAGACACCATCGATGATACGACCATCGAGGTGTATTGCAGTGTGGCACCGGGGCAGCATATGGTTCAAATCGGTGAAGATATCCGGGCCGGCAACACCATCCTGTTTCAAGGACAGCGACTGCGGCCCCAGGAAATCGGCATTCTTGCAGCCCTTGGAATCGAAATGGTTTCCGTGTATCGGCAACCGGTCGTCAACATCATTTCCACGGGCGATGAAGTTCTTCCCATCAGTGAAACACCGACTCTCGGCAAAATTCGAGACATCAATTCTTTCACCCTTTCCGGTCAGGTAGCACAGGCTGGTGGTCTGCCTATTCGAATGGGTATCGTAAACGATGATTTCCACGCCCTTCGAAACATGTGTCAAACCGCCATTCAACAGTCGGACATGGTCTTTGTTTCCGGGGGGAGTTCGGTGGGAATGCGAGATTTCACCATAGAGGTGCTTTCCGCCATACCGGGCGCAGAAATTCTCGCGCATGGGATTTCAATCAGCCCCGGGAAGCCAACCATTCTGGCAAAAGTCGGTAATACGCTTTTCTGGGGGCTGCCAGGGCATGTAACATCTGCCATGGTCGTTTTTCATGTAGTGGTCCGCCCGTTCCTGGAACATATCGGCGGGAAAAACCCGGCCCACGGAAACACACGGTCGTGCTACGCACGTTTGGAAAGAAACCTGTCTTCGAAGCAGGGCCGCGTCGATTACATCCGTGTAAAGCTCCACCATGAAAAAGGCAACCTGTCTGCGGAACCGGTTCTGGGCAAGTCAGGGCTGATACACACCATGGTAAAAGCGGATGGGCTTGTCAGAATCGATAAAAACACGGAAGGCCTGGACAAGGGAACCATTGTCGAAGTGGCTCTTCTGCTATAATACGTCTGGTGAAAAAATGAACAAAAAACGAAATGTCTATCTCAAGATGAAAACGCTGACTGAAGCCAGAGAAATCATCTTGAACGAATTCAACACTACCGGCCAATGGGTAAAAGAAACAATCGCTGTACCGGATGCCGTGGGCAGGGTCCTTGCGGGGCCGGTCCATGCCCGCTTGTCGGCACCCCACTTTCATGCGGCCGCAATGGATGGTATAGCGGTTAAAGCGTCCGATACATTCGGCGCCAGCGAGGCACAGCCAAAGCAGCTTCTCACTGGTAAAGGCGCTTATTGGGTCAACACCGGCCATGTTCTCCCAGACAATACCGATGCCGTCATTATGGTTGAGCACATCCATGTGATCGACGAGGCCACCATCGAGATCGATTCACCGGCGTTTCCCTGGCAGCATATTAGAAAAATCGGAGAAGACATCGTTGCCACAGAGTTGTTATTTCCCCAAAACCACCTCATCACGCCCTACTGCCTTGGGGCCCTGTTGTCCGGCGGGGTCTTCTCGGTGACGGTGAAAAAAAAGCCGAAAATCCTGATCATTCCCACCGGCTCGGAGCTGGTTGACTGGCAGCAGATGGAAGATAAATCCCTTCAACCCGGCCAGATTCTGGACTCTAACTCATATGTCCTTGGCAGTCTTGCAACGTCTGCCGGTGCTATTGTCGTTCGCCATGAACGATTAATGGATGACCTGGCAACGCTCACAGAGAAGGTGCGCCTGGCCGCCCACTCCGATGCCGATATCATTCTCACTGTCGGTGGATCCTCTGCCGGATCCGAAGATTATTCAAAAGATGTTATTGAGGCCTTGGGCGATATCCTGGTCCATGGGGTAACAATTATGCCCGGCAAACCGGTTATCGTCGGAAATATCAACCACAAGCCGATTTTCGGCATTCCCGGTTACCCTGTTTCCGCCATTATTGCTTTTGAACAGTTTGTACAGCCATTGATCGACCAGTTTCTGGGACAACCCGAAAAAATACGGCAGACCGTCTCTGTGGAACCCACCCGAAAGATCGCCTCAAAACTCGGACTTGAAGAATTTATCCGGGTAAAACTCGGTCTTGTGGGCAATCGCATCGTGGCTACGCCCTTACCAAGAGGTGCCGGATGCATCACCAGTATTACAGAAGCAGACGGCATCATCCGCGTTCCCAGCCACGTGGAGGGCATCAAGGACAACGATGACGTTTCAGCAGAACTTCTGCGACCCATCAGCGCGATTCAAAACACCCTGGTTGCAGTAGGTAGTCACGACAATTCCCTCGATGTTCTGGCAGACCAGCTCAAAGCTGAAAAATCAATGCTCACGCTCTCATCCAGCCACGTCGGCAGCATGGGAGGTTTGATGGCCGTCAAAAAAGGTGTGTGCCATATGGCCGGTTCTCACCTCCTGGATACGGAAGACGGTTCCTATAATATCCGATATCTGAAAAAATACCTGCCGGATACCGATGTCAGGCTTGTCAATCTGGTTTTCCGTGACCAGGGATTCATCGTTCCCAAGGGAAATCCCAAACACATCAATGGGATCGAAGATATATGCCGGGAAGATGTCCGGTTTATCAACCGGCAGGGTGGATCCGGAACCCGTATCCTCCTGGATTATCGCCTGGAACAATCTGGACTCGACGCTGATATGATTCACGGCTATGAGATAGAAGAGTTTACCCATATGTCCGTGGCGGTAGCCGTTCTCAGCGGCACAGTGGATGTGGGACTCGGTATCTATGCTGCGGCAAAAGCCCTTGATCTCGATTTTATTCCTATGGTCACCGAACAGTACGACCTGGTGATACCCCAAATTTTCATTGACATGAAACAGATGCAAATCCTATTGGATATTATCAACTCTGGTGTGTTCAAGAGACGGGTGGAAGCCCTGGGAGGTTACAGCACAATAAAAACCGGGACCATTATTCTTTGAACCATTCTCCGGATCGAAGGTGAAAAGCGTGCTGAAAAAACCTTCTTACGAACTGATCGATCATACATCCAGGTCAACAAAGTTCCTCTAAAACACTTACAACGCTCAGCTTTGGAGAAAGGGGGAAAAATGAATAGTCTTCTGAAACGGAATATAATTCTTTGGTCGGCCATGATTGTTTTTTTCAGCCCTTTTGTGTGCCACGCCGCAGAAATAAATGCAGGTGACTGGGTGCTCAATATCGGTGGTGCCCTGAGAATGAGCTATAACCAGGAAGACTGCGATGGTGACTGTCAGGATATCTGGCGCACAACCGATACCAATACAACCGCCTATGAAGATTCCGACAAATACCTGACAGAGGATATCTCACATGTTTTTCTCAGCGGCGCCCGCCAGATGGGAAGCGGCATGAGTGCGGTTTTCAAGACAGAATGGCGAATCGATACGCCGGACGGCGACGATGATACAATCCTCAGCAATTACGAACAGTACCTCGGTATAGATAGCCCCTGGGGTCTATTCAGAGGCGGCACCATCGAAACACCTTATATGCAAACCGGCAACATGCTGGACCCTTTTTCAAGCGATGCTCTCTCGACCCGTTTTTTCGTGGACATTCAGTCTGCGCTGCACCACAACACAGGAAAAGGACGTGGGCGTGCAACCAATACCCTTCGCTACGACTCGCCTATATCGAAATCCGGCGTAACAAGTCAATTGTTTACGACAATCGACAACAGTGATAACATGGACCCTGGTTTCGGCGGCGGATTTATCTATACCTCAGAGAGCATGTCCCTTTTCATGCAGTATTATGACAACGGCCAATCCGGGGATGATGAGGCTGTCAAATTTGGTGCCAAATTCGGTTCAGAAACTTTCTCGCTTTTTGGCCAGTATGAGTACGACAAGGGTTTGATCTCTCTTTCTGAGGGTCTCTCTTCGCTCAATACCGATGGTGTCAACACGGCCGATGACGACAACACCTTTAAAAACAACAAGACCACCGGAGCAGATGTTTGGTTTATAGGTACTTCCTACACAACCGGAAAGGTCATGCTCCTCTATGAATATGGCAGGCGAAAAAATTCTGACAAGGGATTGACGAACGAAGATGGCCACACCGCTTGGGTCCTCGGTTTGAGCGTGCACTTTGATAAATATGTCTATTGCTATCTGGGATATCTCGAAAAAGACTTTAATGACCCTGACAAGGATAAGGATACGCGTTTTACCGTTGGTGCTACGCTGGAGTTTTAACGGGAACGGATCTCCTCCAGAGCATCTGCAGCAGCCTCTTTGACGTCTTTTGAATATTCTCCGGTTAAAATTTTCCCGAGAAAATCAATGCTCCGGTCATCACCTGAAACCCCTATAATATAAAGAATATCTCCCTTTACGGCATCGCTCTGCTGTTCAAACCGTTCGGTTAGGGGAGCTGCCATATGAACAGCCAGGGACATACGCCTTTCAGCAATCTCTTCCGCCGCGGCCATGGCACCCAGACGGGTCGAAAACGCTTCGTGGGCCAGCAGGTCGATAAACGCAGGGAAAATACATCCCTCCTTCAGCATCATTTCGGCCAGTTGATAGGCATTGCCGTCAGATATCATGGATGCGAGCGTCCCTGCACTCAGTTGGGCCGGATCGCGGCGCTGAATGGTATTGAGAAGCTCGTTAAGATCTACCGTACCGGTCCAGCGGAACTGATCATCCAGAATCAGTGTCGGTACAGATCTGATATGATCGGTATCCGCCAGTTCTGGAAATAGAACACCGTCAATAACGGTAAGCCGGATGCTGGTATTCTGCAACGCCAGTGGTAACAGTTTCCTTACCACGGCAGGGCAAAAGGTACACATGCTCGACACATACAGTTTCAGGCTTACCGGAATTTGAAGCTTCCGGTCCGGTCCGGTCTGCGGGTTTTCCTCACTTTGTTCAGAAATATCGACAAGCATATCGAGAAAGGGCAACAGTTCTGTTCCATGGGGGACGGCATGATATACGATGGATGAGGTGATGTGCAGCCCGGGCAGCGCGTCCGCCCCATCCTCATTTTCAAAGACCATCCGTATCTTAGGCGCATTCTCGACCAGTTCCCCACTGAATGCCTTCAACGTCTGACTGCGGGAATCGCTACTCGTTACCAGTCGGATATCGATGGTCCGCATCAGTTTGTCGTTCAACGCGGCGATTTGTTTTCTTTCTTCCGGTAACATGATTTTTCCTTTTACCTGAACTGCGCGATTTTTCCCGAAGAGATGTGCCGAGGTCTTGATGGAGAAGGGTTCGCAAAAAACACAGGCATACCCGTGGATCTGTCGAGGCTTTTTGCGAACCCTCGATCCGCAAGAGATCGGTGCAGATTAAGATAAAAATCGCTCAATTCAGGTTTTATTTAACTTGAGGATCCTGGTTCCTTGCGCTAAAACAGTATAAAATCCGTTTCACCCATACGCAAACAATTTTATCATGGACTTGAAAAATTGTTATAAAATCCTGGAGATCCAGGAAACTGCCTCCCTATCGGAAATCAAACGGGCCTACAGGGACATGATCGGGATCTGGCACCCGGATCGGTACGTCCAGAACCCACGCCTCCACGAGAAAGCCACTGAAAAGCTGAAAGAACTCAATGTCGCCTACAATAAACTTATCACCCGGGTGGCATCCGACATTGCCAAGAGCGGTGCCGGATCCAACGCTTCGAAAAATGATGCCCACCTGATCATCGTAACATGTCCTGGTTGTCAGAAAAAAAATCGCATAAAGGCGGGCTTTGTAGCACACCATCCCAGGTGCGGGGTCTGCGGACTTCTCCTTTTTCAGAAAAAGCAGCCCCGCCGTAACGACAACGAAACAAACGAAGAAAAGGATAGCGGGCCGCGCAGGGAAGCCCCGGCAGCAGGAATATCCGGGGAGAAAACCTTCAGTGGGCAAGCCCCGTTCCAAAACCGTTTTCCAAAAAAAAAGCGACGCATATGGAACAAATGGACGATTCTGCTCTTGATTGCCTGCATCGGAGTGGTGATTGTCAATGCCGGCGAAATGCGCCACAAGCTGACCAAACTCCTCAAGCAGATTCCGGAGGGTCGGTATGCTCATTATTTCAAGGATCTTTCCCTGACGCCTCTAACAAAAAAAAACACGGCAGAGGCGTCTGCCGCTATCCTGCAGATTCAACAATCGCTCCAAAAATTCGGGTACGCTACAGGCCCGTTGGATGGCGTCTGGGGCGAACAGACCCTGGCCGCCGTGCAACAATTCCGGGAAGATTATTTTCTTGAATTTCGAGTGGATGACGTCACTGAACTCACCAAGGCTCTGCAACGGCAGCACGTTATCATAAAACTACACCCGGACTGGCCCCATATTGCCACGGACAGCCGTTTCAAATTGTGGACCGAGAAACAGAACATGACCTCTCCCGAAATCTGCAGGCAACTCCTTGCCTCCGGAGAGATACAGCAGGTAGCGTCTCTTCTGGACTGGTACAAGTTCCATCGCTTACAGCCAAAACCCGTGCCCATGCCACGTAACGGGACCCTCAATAAAGACTATAATAAGGGATTAGCACCGCTTACCATCCAGACACGTGACGATGGCAGGCACTATTATTTGAAATTGCTCAATGCATCGAACGGGTCAGAAACCCTATCTGCTTTCATCAGAGGCGGTTCGATTTTTGTCGAGCACGTGCCCGTTGGAAAATACGAACTGAAATATGCCGTGGGGGATGTCTGGTATGGGACCCGGTGGCTTTTCGGCCCTAAAACCGTCTTCAGAAAAATGGACCAGGTGTTTGAATTCAAGATCCAGAATAACGAAATTGCCGGATACCGATTGGACCTCTACCTTCAGCCTGTGGGTCTTGCAGATAAAAGGAAAGATTATGCTTTTGATTTCTAGCTTAAGACAAATCAGTCCATATAAATGGAAACTTCCGAAAATCGGAAAAATGCGTGTTCCGGGCATTATCTATTCCCAGCGCGACATGCTCGAAGGTAAGGAACACAACGAGCCATTGAAGCAGGTCGCCAATGTCGCGACGCTGCCGGGGATCGTAAAAGGATCCCTGGCCATGCCCGACATGCACTGGGGCTATGGCTTTCCCATCGGTGGCGTAGCTGCGTTCGACTGGGAAACGGGCGTGATCTCCCCCGGTGGCGTGGGTTACGACATCAACTGCGGTGTTCGCCTGGCCACCACGGCACTGGAAGAAGCTGATATACGGCCCAGGCTCGAAACCCTTGTGACAGAGCTATACCGGCAGATACCATCGGGCCTGGGTTCCACCGGACCGCTCAAGCTTTCTGTCAAAGAAGAAAAACAGGTTCTCAGGGAGGGCAGCCAATGGGCTGTTCGCCGTGGATTTGGAGAGGAAAGAGATCTTGCTCACACCGAAGATGCTGGATGCATGTCCAACGCAGATCCGGATATCATCAGCCCGCGGGCCTTGGAAAGAGGAAGGAAGCAGCTCGGTACGCTCGGTTCCGGCAACCATTTCGTTGAAGTCGGCGTTGTCGACGAAGTATTCGATGTAAAAGTTGCGAAAGCCTTTGGAATCTTTCAGGGCCAGGTGACATTGTTGCTTCACTCTGGTTCCAGGGGGTTCGGCTATCAGGTTTGCGACGATTTTATAAAACAGATGAACCAGCATGTAAAGCAACTCGGGTTTGACCTTCCGGACAGGCAGCTGGCCTGTGCCATGATTCAATCGAACCAGGGGCAGCAATATTTTAATGCCATGGCCTGTGCAGCCAACTATGCCTGGACCAACCGCCAGATATTGATGCACCGCTGCCGGGAAGTGTTCCAACATGCCCTTGGTATCGGCCCGAAAAGTCTCGACATGAACCTGGTGTATGATGTCAGTCACAATATCGCCAAAAAAGAAACCCATGTGGTGGAAGGAAAAAAAAGGATTCTTTGCGTACATCGAAAAGGGGCCACACGCTCTTTCCCACCGAATCATGATGCCCTTTGCGAGGCCCATCGTTCGACGGGCCAACCGATCCTGGTGCCTGGTGACATGGGCACGGCATCCTACGTTCTCGTCGGCACGGAAACAGCTATGGCGGAAACCTTTGGCTCTACCTGCCATGGCGCAGGACGGGTGTTGAGCAGAGCCGCAGCCAAAAAGCAGAGCAAAGGGCGATCGATCCAGCGGGAACTGGCGGACAAGGGCATCCTGGTTCGATGGACCGGGCGCTCGACCCTGGCTGAAGAAATGCCGGATGCCTACAAGGATATATCAAAAGTCGTAGGGGTGGTTCACAATGCCGGCATCTCCAGGAAAGTGGCCCGGCTAAGACCCATGGCGGTGGTTAAGGGATAGAAGCCATCAAAAAAATGTCTTTTGTCCCAATCTCTGCGTTGAGCTCTCCTTCCAACTCCTTAAAATACTACAGTATACCTGCGGGATGGAACTCGAGTTCGCCTTGACCTTGAACCAAAATCCTATTTTTCAAGAAGGCTTCCAAACCTAAATTTTTTAAAAAATTTGTGAAAAATGCCGGCATTGTCCGCGCCACCATCGTGTCGACTGCCTGCAAAGTGGATTCCGTTTGTTCATAGACCGTCACCAAAATCGTGATCATAAACAGTTTAATAGCCAAGGTTGTGGCGATAGTGACAAACCAGAGAAATAAAAAATATCGATTACGCAACATGAATTAATTCTTTACCCCAGTGTTGCAAAAGCCG